>JAYTMW010000286.1:0-4431 GCA_043728105.1 Saprospiraceae bacterium
CCTGACATCATCAAGGCTTTTCAAGACGAAGTTCCCTTTTTTGATTACGACAAACTCCACGACGAGTGGTGGCATCGCTCGTTGAGCAACAAAGCCGATGTGACGTGGCCTGGCAAGGTCAAATATTTTGCGTTGAGCAGTGGCACAACGGGTTCGCCGAGCAAATATATTCCGATGACTCCCGAAATGATTCGAGCCATTCGCAAGGCGGGTATGAAGGCTTATTTTGCTTCAACAAGGTTCGGTTTGGATGCCGACTTTTTCACAAAAACAGGTTTATTTGTTGGTGGTTCTACGTCTTTGAAAGAGCGTGGTGAATATTTTGTGGGCGATATGACGGGGATAAATATCAAAGAAACGCCTTTTTGGACGGCCTCTTTTTCTCGCCCCGGCAAAAAAATTCAGTCTATTCCCGATTGGGGAAGGCGCATTGATGTCATCGCTCGCAATGCCACTCGCTGGGATATTGGCTTCATTTCCGGTATTCCGTCATGGGTGCAGTTGATGATTGAAAAGGTGGTCGAGTACAACAAAGTAGATAATATTCACGAAATATGGCCCAATTTGAAAGTGTTTGTCCACGGTGGCATTGCCTTCGAGCCACACCGCAAAGCATTCGATGCTTTGATGAAAAAACCCATGATTTACATTGATACCTACTTGGCAAGCGAAGGTTTTATCGCCTTCCAAAACCGCCCCGAATCTCGCTCAATGGCTTTGATTTTGAACAATGGTATTTTTTACGAATTTATCCCTTTTACCAACGAAAATTTTGATTCGGATGGTCACATCATAGGCAAACCCAAATCTTATACGGTTGATACGGTTGAAAAAGGTGTGGAATATGCCTTAGCGATAAGCACCTGCGCAGGTTCTTGGCGTTATTTGATTGGCGATACCGTCAAATTTACGGATGTGGAATTGAAAGAAATTATCATCACAGGACGCACAAAACATTTCCTAAGCGTCACGGGCGAACACCTTTCCGTTGACAATATGAATCAAGGTATTCAACACGCACAAGATACTTTAAAAACAGATGTTAAAGAGTTCACCGCCGCTGCCATCGAAACCGAAACGGGTTTTGCCCACAAATGGTATATTGGTTGTGAACCTTCGGTGGATGCCGCCACTTTTGCAAAGCTATTAGATGAACAACTGCGTGAAGTCAATGACGATTATGCGACTGAGCGAGACAATGTTTTGCGTGAGCCACAAGTGGAAATAGTACCCCCTCAGTATTTTTTAGATTATTTAAAATCGAAGGGTAAAGTGGGTGGTCAAGCCAAATTTCCGAGGGTGATGAAGAAGGAACAATTTGCGGAATTTGAAGCGTTTATGAGTTCTAAAATGATGAAAGTTTAGTAGAAATTAGGTGTAAGTCTATTTGACAAGTGGTAATGTTCTCACTCTAATTTTATTGTCATCAACTACTATAAAATGAGGGCGGTAAGTTTTCATCAAGAATAAATTTCATTACGCCGCTTTTTCAATTGGAATGATACGATCATTCAACATATTTGCAGAAAAAGCAAGTGCTTGTAGAATATCTTCTCTTTCAAGCCAATTGAATTCACTCAAAATCTGTTCAATGGTCATTCCACTCGCCAAATAAGCTAAAACGGAACTTACAGGTATGCGAGTGCCTTTAACACGAGGCTTACCTCCGCACATTTCTTTGCTAACAGCAATTCGGGGATAATTAGGAAATATATACTCCATAATTTTTTTTACAAATTTACAATAAATCTTGATAGTAAATAGCCTTAAAATAAAAAGCCCCCTCAATATTTCCCAAAATACTGAGGGGCCTCTTTCCAAATCAATCCACCCATTCCGCCATGAACAAATTGGTATCACGTGTACCCCAATTCAAACGATTGGAAGCCCAAACTAATTTTTTTCCATCGGGCGAAAACATCGGAAAAGCGTTAAAAATACTCTCGTTTGTGATGCGTTCCAAGCCTGTTCCATCTTCATTAATGATGTACAACTGAAAATCATAACCTCTTGTGGAGTGATGATTGGACGAAAAAACGATTTTTTTACCGCTTGGGTGGTAAAAAGGAGCCCAATTCGCCTTGCCCAAACTTGTCACTTGCTTCATGTTCGTACCATCTACATTTATGGTAAAAATTTCCATAGCCGTTGGAGCTACCAAATGTTTGGCTAAAAAATCTTTGTATTCTTTAACGTCTTCCTCCGTTTTAGGGCGGCTGGCTCTGAAAACCAATTTCTTAGAATCGGGTGAGAAAAACGCACCACCATCGTAGCCTAATTCGGTCGTTATTTGACGCACATTTGAGCCGTCAACGTCCATGATATACAATTCCAAATCGCCTGAACGGTCGGATGTGAACACAATTTTTTTGCCATCGGGCGAAACCGTTGCTTCGGCATCGTAGCCCGCTTCTTTGGTCAATTGCTTTTTGATTTTACCTTTTTTTGTGGCAACAAAAATATCAAAATCGGGATAGATGGGCCACAAATATTTTTTGCTATCCGCAGGTGGCGGGGCAGGGCAAGCATGACCGCCTATATGTGTAGATGCGTAGAGAATATCCTTTCCATTGGGCATAAAATAAGAACAAGTCGTGCGCCCAAAACTCGTCGAAATCATCTTTGGGCGGTAGGTCGTATCTTTTGCGTCAGCGAGATTGTACTGAAAAATTTGGTCGCACTGAACACCCCATTGTTTGAAATCGGATTGAAAAGAAAGCGACTTGCTGTTCGGACTCCAATAAGCCTCCGCATTGTTGCCACCAAAAGTCAATTGCTTGATATTTTTGAGGTGTTTTTCCTCTTTTTTGCCTTCCGATACTGAGGGGGTAGCTTGTTGGGCAGAGATAGAGGAGACAGCAAAAAGTATTGTTAATGTGCTGATAATCAATGTCTTATTCATAGGAACTGTTTAGTTTAAATTTTAAAAACACAAATTTAGTTGTGAAGTTTTAATTGAAATACCTTTTGATGAAGAATTGACAAAAGCATGACAAGGCACAATAACTCTACAAGGGTTTTAAACCCTTGTAGAGTTGTAGTTTTCATAATAAAACTAAAACCGTACATCAACCAACTGTTTCTTCCAATAAAAATAGCCTCGAATGGAGAACAAAAAATAGATAAAAGCAAGAATTGCGAGCAAATATTTCTCTCGTTCACCATATATAAAGATGTAGCCCGCATCAATAATCATCCAATATATCCAACTTTCTAAAATTTTGCGAGCCGTCAAAAAAGTGGTAATAACGCTGAAAATGGTCAATAGTGCATCCTCATATCGGAAGGCGGCAGTGTGCCAATAATAGCCCAAAGGCAGAGCCAATAAAACACCAATGACAATCAAAAACGCATGAATACTGAGGGGGTATGACGAGATGGTTGAATCGAGTTCGTTGGCTTTTTTTTGCCAACTTATCCAACCATAAATTGAAGAAAAAGTGAAATAAACTTGTAGAGCTGCATCCGATTTTAAATCAGCATCGAGACACACGATGAATTGAAAAATAGTACCGAAAAATCCCCAAACCCAACACCACGCATTGCCTTTGGAAGCCAAAATGACGTACATCAAATTGAATCCAAAAGCCAACCATTGAACATAGTCGGCGGGTAAAAAGGTTGGTAATATTTTATCGAATAAATCCATTGCGTGTGTTTAGACGCTTGATTTTGAAAAAGGATTGTGTGAAAAGGAATATTTATAAAAACGCTAACATTTCATTTTAGATACTTTATGAAAGGGTTAAAAAGTGTTAAATAGTTGCGTTAGACGAAATTTTTTTGGCTTTTCCAAAAATTAGCTTTATTTTTGATATTCTATATTTTTAGAAAAAATTTATTTAATCAAAAAAATAAAAGAAGATGAAGAAACTATTTTTGATGGTTGCATTTGCGGGTTTCGCTATGGCAGCTTCGGCACAGACAGAACCAACGGCTGCTACAACTCAAACGGCTGACAAAAAAGATTGCCCAAAGGTAAACGGTTGTTGCATGTCAAAAGCTACTACTTCAACTGCTGCTACGGCATCTGTAAAATCAACATCTAAATCAGCGGCTTGCTCTGAAACGCCTTCTGCTGGTTGCTGCGCTTCTAAAAAAGCATCAACTGCTATGGCTGCAAAAGCAGACAAGAAAGCGGCTCCTCAAAAGTAATATCGCATTTTATAATTCGATAAAACTTTAAAGGTTCAAAAAAAAGCCCAAATACAACGTTGTATTTGGGCTTTTTTTGAACCTTTTTTATATTTTTTTTAGCCGCTGATAACGCACAAAGAGCTGATTACACACTGATTTTTTTTAATTGTTTTTTACTAAAAAAGTAAAAAAAATACAGCAATTCCTTATATGGAAAAATAGAACCACAGATGACACAGATTAAACAGATTAACGCTGATTTTTTTCTGTTTTAACTAAAAAATCATGTTTAAA
>JAYTMW010000287.1:0-7203 GCA_043728105.1 Saprospiraceae bacterium
AATTCTTTTTAAATAATCCATTATTTCTCAAAAAATTTGTCTTGATTAAAGAAAATATAAAGACCAATTTGGGTATATTATTTTTTGTTTAACGCCTAATCATTCTGTTTACTTAAATTATCAATTTGTTTTATGATGATTTTAATTTACTTTTCTTCGTTTTTTTCAGAAATTATATGCTTTAAAATCTCCGTTTTTTCTACTTCGGGCAACTTCATAAAGGCTTTTAAAACATTCGATTCCTTGAAGGTTTCTAAAATCTGGCTTTCAGTTATTTTTTCTTTGTTTGATAAAAGATAAAGCGTAACAGTAACAATGTCGCCACCTTTTTTATTGATTGCTTTTCGTATGTCACTATTTATCGAAAGCATTTTATTTTCGCCCTTTGTTGGGGCAAGGTTCTTTCCTTCAATTTTAAAGTTGTCAATGAAACCTGAAACTTTGATGTCGCCCCATTTTCCTTCAATGTTTTTTGAATTTGGAATACTTAAATGGTAGGTCCAAGCACCTTTACCTGATTGGTACTTTAATTCAAGTTTTTCGTCTTTTATTATGTATTCCATTTATTGCAAGGTTGTTTTTTTGCCTCTTCGCTAACTCTTTGGTTTATGAAAGTTTTTCGTACTTTTTGCATTGTCACGAAGTTAAGTTTTATTGTTAAATTCTCAATTAATATATTTGGGGTTTTCGTTTTTTTTACTCTTTTTCCTTTCGTTTAATCGAAGAACGGCGTTTTTTTTGCTTTCGCAGAACTATTTTTTTAGCCCTTCACCCAGTGGTGAACCAGATTTAAGCGTGATAGGTGGATATTCAATAACCTTACTCATTGTATTCTTTTTTTATATAGATAGAATAAATTAATTTAAAAATCTTCGATTGTGGTTCTTATTCCAAAATCCAAACTTAACGTGATGCTGAGGTTTGTGCGTCCTCCAAACAAAGCAAAGGCTTTGTTCATGCGTTATTTATTGTTTGATATTACGTAAATATTCAATACTTGATTATCTTTTCTACTTTCATGATTTTAGTCTTGGGGTCTTTAATGCTCAACAAATACATACCAGAGGATAAATGGCTAAGGTCAATGCTTATACTTTCACCTGTAACTGGAATTTTCTCTTGATAAGAGTTATCAATTGAGATTAAGGAAATGTCATAGCCAGCACTCACACCTACTACCCGAACAAAATCATGAGTCACATTTGGGAAGACAGAAATATTAGATTGTACTTCGTTGGTGGATACTGTTAGTTTCACTTTTACGTCAAATTTGTTTGTTGCCAATCCACCATTGGCATCTAATGCCATCACGAAAATAGTGGTACTTCCTACTTTACCTCCTTTGAGCGAAAGTTGTTGGGCATTTATATTGGCTGAAATGAGGCTTGAGTCTTCGCTCGTGACAAAAAGCAATAAAGAATCTCCTTCAAGGTCTTTGAACACATTGGCTAAGTTGATGTTGTGCGTTCCAAAATCTTTTGGCAATTCCAAATCAGTAATACCGTTTGCTACAATCGGAGATGCATTCAAAGTATTTCTTTTGGGTTTCCAATAGTAATGATTGAAATATTTGAAGCCCAAGGCGTTCAGTGCGCAGTTAGTTTCGACGAGTACCAATTGGAATTTTTCGTTAGGCGTTGGGCTATCCACATTGAGGTTAAAATATTCATCTGTGGTATTGGGCGTTAGCGACCAGTTGCTACCTGCATTACTCTTCCATTGTAACTGACCAGTAGTTTTGACGATGTTTCCAGTATGCTCTGTACTTAGCTTCGGCACTCTTTCAAAAAGGCCCAATACAGTTTCCAAAGGGGCTTTTTTACGAAGTAAGTTGAATCTTTTTTTGAAAATACCCGTGTTGAATTTCAAAGCAACAGCACCAGATACGACATCGCCTTCAACCGTTCGGTAAAGTTGGATAATGAAATTCACGCCAGGATAAGGGCAATCACTGCCAGTTTCCAATCTGCCTTTCGCAAAATTTGGCGTGACTTTCCATTTTACATTTGCCTTATTTTTCCAATAATACACGCCATTTTCCTTGATAATATTGCCTTCATGCCACGAATTTTGGATAACGTCCTGCGAGTAAGGTCCAACCAATTCATCCATAGAAAAAGTATTGAATTTCGCTTCTAAACCATCTTCTACCTTCGTAATCAATTTTGTGGCGAGCGGAGCGCAGTTGACTTGTAGCCTTTTATGCAATGTTTCTGAATAGTAATCGGTCTCAAACTGCCCTTTGAAATCAGAATGCCAAAATTTGAGGTCAAACCAGTCATGTCCATTTACTTCTAAAGCCAATTCAGGATAAATACGATAGAGGTGATGAAAAAACTCGTGTTGAAACCATTGCGGCAGGTATATCCGCCGTTCAATATCACTGTAGTTGCCTTTGCCGAGGTGTGCTGGTTTGCGAACAATCCATTTGTCATCGCTGATAAACACAGGGCCACCCTTAGAATCGACTCCCATGCCGCCAGTAATAAAGGTTTCATCATTAAAGGCTGGGTATTCTGGCACATGAGAAGGGTATAAAATCCACCACCAATCTGTACTGTCTTTGTTTGCCTGCGGCAATGCACTCCAAACAGGCTCGATGCCACTATATGCAAGATGTGGCGGTTTGGTCGTTACGCCCACTGGCAATGAAAACGCATCCAATTCAACAAATTCGACGTTTATTTTCAATGCTCCTTTGGTGATGGCAGTCACGTACCTTGTAAACAAATCAAGCGACTGTTTAACAATGCGAAAGTCGTTTTTCTTTAATGAAGTATCAATGGAATGCGTTACAAACGAGCCTGTTCCGTTTAGTAATTCCGCTTTTGTGGTCGGCTGTATGCCTTTGGAACGACCTACCAAAACGATTTTCATGTTGACCTTTTTGGCCGTAACATTTGGGTCACCATTAAGTCCGTGGTCAATAATATCCTCCATCATCCGTAAGCCATAATAGGCATGTGGGGTTCCGATATTTGCACCATTTATTTCATTGAAAACATTCCACCAGCCGTTACTACCCCTTGGATAAGTCTTGAAAAGATTATCAATCAATGTTTTTGCCTCTGCAAATTTTCCCGATTGCAAAGCACTATCGGCTTTCATAAAAGTGGTCACCGCTGATACAGATTGCACACTCAATGCGCTTTTCCCTCCGTAACAATCATAAAATTCATCCAATGTCGTAGCCTCACAAGGGTTTTGTGCAACAGTAGAAAATGGCAGTAAAAAGAAGCCGACGCATTGAAAGAAAAATATGCGATGAAGAAGTGAAGTTTTCATAGATTGAGACATTTAATTTTAGACAACAAAGATACTATTACATCTTAAATCATGGAAGTATAGGATGGTTAATTTTTCTGGTTCTTTGACAATTTTATAAGGTTTGTTGTATGATGAATACAAAGTTGGTAAGTGAATATCAAATAAAAAACATGGAATACGAAATATCGAAGTAGTTGATAATCAATGAGTTATGCAGTTTCTAACGAGCGTTCATTTGCGTTCAACTACTTAACTCTACTTTGGCACTTCAAAATAATAATATTGCGTCACGCTGTGTCTGCCTAACGGTAGGCAGGGCTAAATACTGAGGGGGTACTTTTTGTTACCAATATAACGCCTCTCTGAGGCTTTTAAATCACTTATTTTATGAAGTGTCAAAGTAAAATTAAAATCCTTCAAAAAATACGAAATGCCAAACCAACGCACGGAAACCTACCTCTTCGTTTTTCTTAAAACCCTTAAAAAAAATATCTAAAACAGAAAAAAGTTACATTGCGGATGTGGCATTTTGGGAAGGAGACCCCCTCAGTATTTTCACCAATTTCTATACAAACAATTCAATTTGTTGGCTATTTACAGGTTTCATTTCGGCAATAAAATTATCCCATGAGGTAAGGGTTAAATGGAGATTGTATATTTTATTTAATTTGTTCAATTCTGTTTCTAAATAACTTTTACCTATAAAATTTGATAATGATAGAAGGTCAATGCGCATTAAAACGTCTTTGGTAAACGTGCGTTTTGCATCGGCAAATGTTATGGATTGAAGCAATTGCATGGTCAAATTTGAATTGAGCAATATCAAGGCGTAAACAGCAAATTCTATTTTGTCAAAGCCGATTAAGTAACACGTATCGTCAAGCATTACGGGTTTATCATTTTGCGGTAGAATGAGTGTAAAATGAAAGGTTTTATAAAGTCCTGATATTGCTACTTTATAAGGTTTAAATGAATAATCGCCGATGCCAAAAATCGAAAATGCGGGTTTGTTATGATAAATGCTTGATTTCCGATTGTCAAAATAAGTTAGATGATCGGTTAAATATTGATACGTTTGAGGGTATTCATTTTTGATAAATTTTGTTTCTTGACCAACTCTTTTTTGAGTGACTATCGTAAATTTTCTTGTTTGTGTGATAACGGTATTTTTAAGGTCTGAACTTTTAAGGATACCATAAACCAAATTATCTTCTAACTTAATTTCTTCATTCAAACCATTGACATAATGCCCGTTGACTTTATCTAATTCCATAATAGCTGAACAATCGTGTTTTAAACCTTGCCGCCAAACAAAAGGACACTCGCCGTCAATGTTTTGACTATGAGAATAAGTGTTAATATTCGATACAAATTTGTCGCCTATCCAACCAAATTGTAGTTTAGAAACGTGGTTGTTATAAAAATCAAATTCTTTACAAACAACAGTTGATTGGGTGTTAAATTTGCAAGAAAACAAAGCCGCTTCAACAGAAACATTGAATTCTTTTTTACTGTCAATACAGTGTTTTTCTATTTCAGAAATAGTGTATTTGTAGTTTATTTGTTCTGAAACGATGTTTTTGATAACAGCATTTTTGACCAACAATAACAAATTGCCGTTACTATTTTGAAAGGTTTTAAGCATTGTTAAGGTTATAGATTCGGCAATATCAAAATTACCTTTTCCTGTCATAGCATCTAATCCACTATGATTTTTGAAATTAGTTTTCTTAGGCAGATTTGTTGAATTGAGGCTACTTAATTTTGAATTAGTGACCCACGGTGGGTTTCCAATGACTAAAATTTCATGTTTGGGAAATTGTTTGGCTATTGTTTTGAAATCAAAATCAAATACATCAGAATGGTAAATTGTAATATTGGGCTTAGGTATTGTATCGGAATCAGATTTAGTATTTTTGAGATAAAAATCAATAATGTTAAATTTACTTTCCCACACATAAGGTTTATAAATTTCAACACCAAAGATATTTTTGAGGTTTGAAAAATTACGTAGTGCAGCAATGATAAAATTGCCTTTTCCACACGTTGGTTCAACTAAAATTTCGGGTGAAATCTGTTTGGATACCAAATGTAATGTTACTTTATTGGCTAAGTCTTCATTTGTCTGAAAATCTCCATATTCAGCTCTATCAGGCTCTGAAACAAGGGCATTCGAGTTTGTAAGGATGTCTTTTAATATTTCTAAATCGGTGTCGTTATCAAAAAAATCAATAATGCCAAAAGCATCGTATATCCTTTGATTTGCCTTATCAAAAGAAGGGATTTTTTTCAGATTGTTGTTTAGGTAATCTGAAACTTCGTAACTAATATTTGCCTCAAAAACTTTCATACACTTGTCATTTTGTCAATTATTTTGTAAATACCTTCTACATTTTCTGAAAGTGTTACAATTCTTTGATATTGTAGTCGCCACTGCAAAGCATTTGAGATTGTCAAATAACCTTGTTCGGGAGGCGTATTAAGTATTTGTTCAGCCAATTGTTGCAATGTGATTTCATCGGCAGGAATATTTTTATCGTTAAGATATGCAATAATGTCTTCGATATTGGCATTGTCTTTTACCATTTCACGCAGCCTAAAAGTGGTTGTATAATCAGCCGTTCTTTCCTTTGAAATGAAAGAACAACTTACAAAATTAAGTTTAGACGTTCTTGTTTTGGGGTCATCAATTTTATCATAAACAAGTACAAGTAAATTGTAACCAAGTCCAAATATCTTTTGTTTCGCATCTTTGAATGGGCAAGAGGATTGAGGTTGTTTGATAGAAGTCACTTTTATGTCAATATCAACAGAAGGCAAATCAATACCTTTTGCAGACGAACCAATTTTTAGATCATATATTTCAGCGAGATGTTGTTGAAATTTTTGCTCTATATGTGTGCCAACAGCTTTGCCGTCGGTTACACCAAATAACGCTTCATTGAGTAATTTTGATTGATTAATACAAAATGCTTTTGCTTCGATAATGACATTCTCTATTGTTAAATTTTGTTTCATAAAGCGAGTTTACAGATTTTGGAAGTGTATTTTCTATTGTGGCAAAGTTAAGTTTTCTTATCAGTTTTATGTATTGATTCTAAGTTTTTCATTTTTTTCTCTTCAAAAACCCCAATCCAACATTAAAACCTAAATAAATTTGGCGAGTTCAAACCCTTTCCTTATCATTGCTTCACTAAACAACAAGGATGTTAAAGAAATGGGTCAATGATTTAAGGTTTGAATTATTTCAACGCTAATCATTGACCTTTTCTATTTTTTAACCAAATTAAAAGAAATAAATACTATGATAAACAAGGTTTTATTTGTCCTTCCTTTCCTTTTTTTACTACAAATATTGAATGCCCAAACCGAATGGAATATTCAAGCGAAGAATATCGACCCAACTAAATACTTTGGTGTCACCGTGGCGAATGGTATGGTGGGCATCATCAGTTCGCCTCGACCGTTGCAGGTGCATGAAGTGGTGTTGAATGGGGCTTTCGATCTTTATGGTCGTGGGCGGGTGTCGAACATTATGAAAGTGTTTAGTTTTGCGAATATGCGCTTGGAAGTGGCGACCCCGAAGGATGTAAAAATGGGCAATATTGCGGCGAGTGATGCGGGTACTTACGCCAATCAAGGACAAGTGAATGCGGGCAATGTGACGAATTTTGTGCAGTCTTTGGACATGAAAAATGCGCAATTCACGACCACTTTTGACTTCAAAGATATTGTTTCGGTGCGCCAAAACATGATGGCGTTGCGGCATTTGCCACATTCTGCCTTGATTGAAATGGAAATTACGGCAAAAAAAGATTGTGAAATCACACCATATAGTGTCATCGAAACGCCCGACAATCTTAAAGATGTCAAAAATTTTTATTGGGAGATTTTGCGCCCTCATGCGTACATCCCGTTGATGACATCCGTTGCGAA
>JAYTMW010000288.1:0-11633 GCA_043728105.1 Saprospiraceae bacterium
AGAAGAAAAACGAGATACTACACAAGACGAAGACCTTTTTCAAATATTTTAAAGATGCCATTTTCGCCTTGCCTACCCTCTTTTGTCTAAAATCCGCCAAATGTAAATACATTTTTGAAACCTTTGTTCAATTTTGAAAGGTTTATCTTTTTTTTACGATTTTGGTTGGGGTTTGTTGTGGGAAAGGGTGGTTTTGGGGGGGATTACTGAGGGGGTGGTTTTTGGCGTGATTGATAGGATAAATTCGTTGGATGCGAGTTTGTAATTTATTCAAAAATAATTTGTTGTTAATGTTTTTTTATGAACTGAAATTTTTAGCTTTATTCAGAAAGTAGATATATAAGCAACTGAACCTCGAATATATTTAGTCTAATGCAATGATAAAAAACTGTTCTTCGATTAAAAGCATAGATAAATTTAAAAAAATGCAATAATATGATATTATAAAATACTAACTCAATATATTTACGGGGATTTAATAAGGAGAAAAATACCTCAATATTTAAAGTTAACAAATAAATAAAGTCATGCAAGAAGAAAATCGCCCAAAATTTGTAATCGAAACCGAAAGAATTTATAAATCGTTTGAAACCGAAATTAATTTAATTCGCCAATGTGCACCATCAAAGAAAACTGATATTCAGCTTAAAGATGTCATTGTTAGTGCCTATGTTAAGGCATACGACTTCGTACTTTATATTTGTAGACTGAATGATTTCAAAGATGCTTTTTTTCAAATTCCTATGTTAAGAGGTATTTGTGAGGATTTAATTACAATTACATATTTATTAAAACAAAGTGAAGGGAAGCAAAATTATTTGTTAGTATTAAAAAGGTTCGAAGAACTAAAAAAATCGACTAATGCACAGTACATTTTTTTTAATAAATACAATGTAGGACAGGTTTTACCACCTTCAATTAACCAAGTAGATATTGAACTTATATTAGAGGAGTATAGAAAAGCAGGACATTTACTTGAAGAAACAAAGTTCCCAACGGTTTTCAAGATGGCTAAATCAGTAAATCTTGAAGACCTATATAGTTTCATTTATCATGCAACATCTAAATCTGTACATTTTGATATTTTCACTTTATTATCAATGGGTTGGGGCGAGATAGATACAAATAATGGAACTATTAAGCCCAATTTTTCTTATCAGCATGATTATCACCATTACTATACTTTTTCATTATTTTATTCAAGCTATCTTTTTTTGCAACAAACTAAGAATTTCAACAATTACCTTATTTTATCTCAAAAAATAAGTGATGCTTTAATAGAAATTGAGACAGGATATGAAAATATTGATTGGCCAGAATTAGTCACTTTTAAACAAATGAATATAAAACCACCTTCACCTTTAATGAGGTCTATGTATAGAATTATACAAAAAAATGAACTGGAGGAATAAATAATTCGATAGAGGAATTAAGCAATATGCAGACGAAAACTGAGATGCTTAATTACAGACTGAGATAGATTTTAGCAAAGTTTCGGGCAATATTTAAAAAAAAAGTCAAAATCGACAAAATACTGAGGGGTGCATTCCACATTATCAAGACAAATAAGATTTGAAGCACATAAAACTTAAATTCTAAATTCGTCTAACTTTCTAATTATGACCGAATTGTCTATGTTTATAAAATCGTCCCAATCGTCCGTAACGAGTTCAGCACCCAAATGCTTGGCTGTTGCCAAAATGATGGCATCGGGGAGTTTGATTTTTTTAATTTTATTTTTCCTGTAGATAATAGCTTGTTTGGCTATTTTGATATTGACCTCCGTAATTTCAAGATTAGCAAAAATATCATTTATCAAATCTTCTTCGTCAGGATTTGCAACTTCAAAACCATAGACCTCCATGAAAGTAATCATGGATACATAAAATTCGTCATAAAAAGATAAGAGAGGTTCTACATCTATTTCTCCTTTTGAAGCAAGAATTATGACGTTGCTATCAAAAAGTGCTTTACTCCCACTCATCCCGTAATTTTTTTTGCCAAAGAATAGGGTTTTCAATAGTAGCAAATATCTTACGCTCTTGCACTTTTTTGAATGATTCTAATAGCTTTTGCCTTCGGGACGTTTGAAATGGGGGTGTTTCAATTAAGACAAGGATACGCACATAAGCATTATCATAGGCATGATATTGCTCTGGAAGGTGAATTAAACCTTGCTCAATTTTTGTTGAAAATTCTAAAGCGTTCATTATTTTAATATTGTTGAATAAAAAACAAAGATAATTAACTTTTCTCAATTAGCAATTAGACTGATGCAAAACTATTGGATAAAGGTCAAAAAAGCCAAAATACTGAGGGGGTACACAAAAACAATCTGCAACTACCCACACATAACATCCCCTCACAACCGCACTTTCAACCCAATCAAACCACTATTTGAGAAAAAACTGCCTGGTATCAACGGCAAATCATACGGCCTAAAATCTATGTCGTAGTTTAAAGTCAAGGTCGTTTTGTTGGAGAGCGTAAAGTTGACACCGCCCATAAAACCAACGGTGTAATAAAAAGGTTGAAAAAAGTTGAAACCATAAGCAAAACGGGTCTGATTTTACCTTTTGGATATACGTACTCTATCTGAATCGGTACTTTATAAACATTCACGTAAAAAATCTCAGTGCCGTAAACAATGCCCACACTCGAATAAACAAAACCCATTCTAAGATAAAGTTTTTCGTTGACCCTCGGCAGCCAAAAATGGGCTAAAATACCGAATTGTGCATAAGTCTTTTGAACAACCAACTCCGAACTACCATACTGTATAAAACCGCCCAAAGCCTCTAAATCCACCGTTAGGGCTGTTTTTTTCTTATAAATAATGCAGGATTCGTCCTTACACACTTGATTATGGTAATCCTTAGCCAAACTTATGAGTTCTCCATGCTCAGGTTTCTCCAATTTATTGATTCTTGTTTGAAACCCGACAGCATCTTTCATGTACTTTTTTAAGATACTTTTGTGGATATTTGACGTTTTTAAGTAAGCACCATCATTGTAAACTATCTCCTCTTTAAAAGGCAATTCTTCCATTTTTTCGCCTAATTTATCAATGAAAAAATGCTCTCCTACTCCGTCCCTCAAATAATAAATATTGACTTTTCCTTTTATCAAAAATTCTAAAAATACCTTCTTCGCATTTATGTCTTTTGCGATAAAAAATCTGTCATCGTTGAACCGATAAGCCGCAATATCGGAAGGGCTAAATTCTGTGATAACGCCCGTGCTTTTTGATTTGAAAACACATCTTTTTCCCATCAATTCATCGCCTCGATAATCAATATCACCGATTAAAGTATCATTTTTTAAATCAATGATATATTCTGGGCGAAATACGGTTTGTGCTTGTGTTAAAAATGCAAAAAAAATAAAAACAATGCACCCATGAGTTCTTAGTTGTGTTTTTCTATTCATCATAAATTAGGTTTTTTAGATTAAAATAATAAAAAGTTTATATTTTTTCAATAACAATAATTGGTAAGCACCCCCTCAGTATTTTTGTCAAAAGTAACGATTTTTCTTAAAATTTGATTCAATTCACCCTTTTTACTTCCGTTTTAAACACAAAATGATAATTTTACTTTTGGATTAAAAAAACCATACATTATGACCAAATACATCGCCTTTTTAAGAGGCATAAACGTCGGCAACATCCGCATCAAAATGACGGATTTAAAAGCCTGTTTTGAGCAATTGGGTTGCACAAATGTTACCACTTTTTTACAAACAGGTAATGTTGTTTTTAATTCAGATAAAAACATTCAAGACCTTAAAATTATCATAGAAAAAGGGCTTTCAGAAACCTTTAAATATGAGGCTTATGTATTGCTTTACGAGTTTGATAATTTACAAAAAATAATAGACAATTATCCGTTTGAAAAAGAGGAAAACCACCATGCTTACGTCATTTTCATGGATAAAAAAAGTGTGTTTGAGGAACTAAAAACACTGGCTCAAACAGTCGGTGAAGAAGCCTCAAAGATAGCTTTTGGCGACACTTTTTTTTATTGGAAAGTCGTTGTGGGCGAAACTTTACATACGCCTTTTGCAAAAATTATGGCTAAGGCAAAATATAAAAGTAGTACGACTACTCGTAACATCAATACGCTTGAAAAAATGGTTTGAATTGATACCTTGTAGCGGCGGATTTATCCGCCGACCTATATAACTCATTGATTATCAAGCACTTCGGCGAATAAATTCGCCGATACAGCACACATGAAAAACGAAAAAACAACGCATCAAATAAAAATAATACTGGCATTTGCAGCCATTTACATCATTTGGGGTTCATCCTTTTTTGGTGTTTTGACGGCGTTAAAAAGTTTTCCACCATTCCTGTTATCAACCCTCCGATTCTCAATTTCGGGCATTCTTTTATTGATTTTTTGTATCATAAAAAGAGAAAAATTTCCCGATTGGAGCGACATCAAAAACAACATGCTGTGCGGAATTGTGATGTTTGGCGGCGGCGTAGTGACGGTTGTTTGGGCGCAACAATTCATCGCTTCAAGCCTTGCTTCCATCGTCATTACAACACCTTTTTGGTTTGTCATTTTAGATAAAAAACAATGGGGATTTTATTTCTCAAATAAATGGATAATTGCGGGTTTAATTACAGGATTCGTGGGTGTAATTTTATTATTGAGCAATAAAAAAAGTAGCGTAGTTGCCGTTGATAATAACATGCAATTAGTGAGCATTTTTTTAATTATTTTGGGCAGTTTTTTTTGGGTTTCAGGCTCATTGTATTTGAAATATAAACCCCTAAAAACCTCTACTTATGTCAATACTTGTATTCAATTATTAACCGCTGGAATTGTCTGTTTAATGGTAAGTATCATTAAAAATGAGCCACAAAATTTAATTGTAAATAATATCAGATTAGACTCTGTAATTGCCATTTTTTATTTATCAATTGTGAGTTCATTAATCACCTTTATGGCTTATATTTGGTTGATAAAAGTACAGCCGCCCGCTGTGGTGAGTACCTACTCATATATCAATCCCGTAGTGGCCGTTTTATTGGGTTGGGGCTTTGCGGGAGAGCATATTTCAATAATACAAATGGTGGCTTTGTTTATAATTTTAAGTGGCGTTTTTTTTGTGAATATGCCGAAGTATCGAACACTTTGACACCCCTCAGTATCTAAATTTGAAATTGGCTTTTAAGGATTGAAAAATCATTTTCACCTTACAATAAAACCCACAACCTTATCCACCACATCGTCATGCCTAAGCTTATGACCCAACCCATTTGTAATCAGCAAGGAGGCATTGGGTTTAGCGTTTGCCATGGCCCAAGCGTCACCTATGGGCGCAACTGGGTCGTCTTTGTCATGCACAATCAAGACATCGGCATTAGAAAATTGACATAAAGTTTGAGTCACTGAAAAGGACTCCATATCGTCACCCAACACGTTTTTAAAGTGTTTTTTAACCGCTTTTTGTACTTTTTCGGTCAAATTTAATTGTTTAGCACAGGTTTTTAAAATGGTATGAAGCCCTTCAAATGCGCCCAAAAGCACTATTTTTTGAGGATAATTGGGTTTGTTTCTCAACGAAAGCACGGCACACATCGCTCCATAAGAATGCCCAACTATGGCATAAGGCATCCCGATATTTTCTATAAAAGCATTAATAACCGTCATGTAGCGCACGGGAGTCAACACGCTGCCGCTTGACTGCCCATGTGCGGGCGCATCAAAAGCGACGACCCGATAACCTGAATCCACCAATTGCGCAATATAGCTCTGCCACGTACCCGAATGATTTGTCCAACCATGCACAAAAAGGATTGTAGGGCCTTCACCCCAAGCATAACCCATGATTTTTTGACCCTTTACCGTCAAATTTATGGGCATTGATGTGGCTAAAAATGCCCTTGATGTGGCTGTCATTTTACGCCTAAACGGACGACAAATCAAGCGACTCATCAACCAACCCGCAAGGTTTGGAAAAAGGGAACTGCCAAAATTGATAGCGACATCAAAACGCTTGATTTTCGATGTTTGCGCTTCTAAGGGATGGGCTTCTGCAGCGTAATTTGAAAGGTTTATTTCTTCTAAATACATGATTTATATTTTTTGGAATTGTTAATATTGTTAGTCTGTTTTCTCTAAAATATGGAGTATTCTAACTAAAAGTTCTTGGATATTTTTTTGAAACACATAGGCACATAGGACACATAGTATTATGTATAAATCCTTTATAATCAATACTTTATGTAACTCTGTGTCTCCTATGCACCTATGTGTTCGAGAATAATATCAATGATTTATTTATTGAAATATTGAGGGGGTCACACATACATCGGTTTGAGGTTATGCTTTTGATAACCTCAAAACCGAAGTAAACAATTATAAAAAAATATTAATACTCCCGAGTGAATGATGAAAAACTAAGGTTCATAAATAGTGGTTTGCAGCTTCGGATTTATCCGAACCCGTCGAAACAGATTTATCCGACCTGTGCGATTAAAATCTAAAAGTCCCATCGGGACGGCTCATGTTGTAGCGGTGGATTTCAATCCGCCGAAAATTCGTCAAAAAGATTAATTGAGTGCCTTAGGCACGGCGCATGTAGTTGATTAAATGCGCCGTCCCGATGGGACTTAATAAAAAATCGTTACCCTTTACGGCGGATTGAAATCCGCCGCTACAATATTGACCGTGCCTACGGCACTTTAAATTATAACCGCACAGGTTGGATTTATCCGTTGACATGCCTAATTGAATATTTCAACGGATGAATCCGTTTCGACGAGTTCGGATGAATCCGTAAGCTACTGTTCTAAATCATCAATCATCTCTTGTTGGGAGAAGTTCAGATTAGCCGTGGGAATGTCTAAAAAATTGAAATTGGGTTGTCTGAAAAGCACTCTTGCGAGTAGCGACGATAGATTTTTTTTGGTGGATTGAGAAACATTTTTAAAAGCATTACCCTTGTTTTGAGTCGGGCTTTTAGGCGTGTGTGACGCAGATAATTGTGTTTGCGAAGGTGCAAGATTTGAGATAGTAGTTGCCATAGTTTTGTTATTTAAAAGAGTTAATAAAATGGAATTTAATTTTTGAGTCAACTCATTTCATTGTTATAAATTGTCTCATTTCCTATTAGTGCAACGACTTAAATTTAGGTGACTATCTTTTTTATTTTTTTTATTTTTTTTAATTTTTTTAATTTTTTGTAAATACTTAGCCAGAACTTTGACAAAGTGAAAAAACTTTGTCAGAGTCAAAAACTAAGCAAGATTGCTCGTAAATTGCTGTGTTTTCAGTAATCTAAATACTTTGACAAAGTTTTTTCACTTTGTCAAAGTTCTGGGTAAGTGTTTACAATTTTTTTTAGGAAAAATACTGAGGGGTCCCTTTTTAGCAAAAAAAAAGAGTCCCAAAGGACTCTTTCAATTCATCATTTATCATTCATATTTCATCATTATTTAACCGCTTTCATATCGCCAATGGGTATAAAACCCGACCAAAAAAATGGGTGTGCCAATTCTCCTTTGGCTTTCTCCAAATAGTCTTGTTTTGCCTTCCAAAGGGCATAACTTTTGGTTTGTCCTTTGCGCAAATTGCGGTAAAAATTTTCCATAATTTGCATCGTGCTTTTGTCGTTCACGCTCCATAAAGTCGTCACCATGCTTTTTGCTCCTGCGTAGGCAAACGCACGGGCAAGGCTCACAATGCCTTCACCTCTTTTCAACTCACCAATGCCCGTTTCGCAGGCACTCAAAACCACCAAATCGGCATTGAGGGAAAGGTTGTAAATGTCACGCACGTAGAGCAATTCGTTGTCAATACTGTCTTTTTGCTCCGTAAAAGCTAAAAAACAATAGTCTCCCGTCTTATCATTGGCTTTTCCGTGGGTCGCTAAATGGATGATGCGGTAATTACCAACCGTTTCCTCAAAGGTTTTTTTAGTTGCTTTTTGAGCCAAAACAGATTCGCCACCCATGAGTTTTTGGGCTTTAAGAACCTCCTCACCTGAATATTTTAAAGAATCCAAACCCTTTCGCATGGTCAAATCATTGGCAAAAACTTGGCTCAAAAGTGTGGTATCGCCATTGTAATAAGGCGCAAAACCGACGAAGTTTTTAGTCGGTTCGGTCTTATGTTTTTTGTTCTGCATTTCCTCCCAAAGCGTGGCGGAATAGTTGTAGCTGATGATGTGATCTTTGCCAAAATAACGATGTGTAATAAACTTCGTAGCATCCTTTGGTTTTTCAGAAATCAAGACATCAAAAGGCACATAACCCAACACACCGTCAGGCACTAAAATCACCTCTTTTGTGAGCAAAATACTGAGGGGCCTAATGAGTTTTTCGTGCAACTGAAAAGCCGCTTGTGCGAAGCTATCCGCTTTGGCTTCATAGAGTTTTTCGGTTTTCAAGGCGGCTGTTTGATAACCGTAAAGTCCGTCACGAAGCTGTTTTACGTACATTTCTAATGGGAAATCTTTCTTTATCGTGAAAACAGCAAAAGTATCAAGGCGCACCACGAAGGCAAAAATGGAGCTATCTCCCACGAAATAAGAGAGCAAAGTTTGTTGAGGCGAGAGCATTTTTTTCTGAACATCGTCCACGCTAACCGTTTTTGAATCGTATTTCAAACGGTAGTAATCGGGGTAATTTTTTTCAAGATTTTGTTTGAGGGCATCATATTCTTCATTCAAGTCAAATAAGGTACTCGAAATGGTTAAAACCGAGCTATCTAATTCAGATTTAGCTTGCTTAATTTTCTCTTGCCGTTGTTTATCACGCCAAGCAATACCTGTTCTGAGCATAAATTCTTTTTCCAACAAACTATCAGGAATATTAGAATATGCCAAAGCATCTGATTCTTTTAGTTGTGCTTGCAACAATCCCGCTTTTATTTGTTCATTGTAGCCAAAAGCTTGATCGAATAATTGCCGACTTTTATCAAACTTAAACAATTGAGCAATCGCCTTTAAAGCCCCTTCATATACGTCATGTTGCTGGTTTTTGTATTCGGTTATGGCTTTTTCAGTGGTGAAAGTCTTATTGCGATAATTGATTGTGGTTATGGCTTCCCCATAATTTTTGAGGGATTGATTCAGAAATTGAATATCATGATTTTCATCGTATTGCATCAATTTCAAGTCCGCTTTTGTGGCTAAAATATTGACTAATACGATATTGGTATTAAAATTTGATTTTTGAAATTTTGCGGCTAAAATCGCCTCTTCCAATAGATTTTCTGCCGTATTAAAATCATGCTGTTTTATGCTTAATTGAGCCAAATAATTAAGCGTATTAGCATAACTACTACGATCATGTTTTTCTGTATTTTTATAAATAAGAGCCGCTTTTTGATATGCCGCAAGAGCCTTTTCGAACTCATTTTGAACCACAAAAGCATTCCCAATTTTATTCAACCTTTGGGCAAAATCTTGGCTTTGATCGTCTAATTTAGTCAAATCTAAGGCTTTTTGATAATATTCAATAGATTTTAAATAATCCTTTTTAGCATAATAAATATCGCCAATTGCAGACAATGAATAAGGTATAATTGAATGTTTTAGTCCGAATTTTTCTAACCGAATATCGTACACCTTTTGTGCATATTCAAGGCTTTTATCGAAATCTCTTATGTTTTTATAGGCTCTTGAAAGCGAGGCATAAGTGACTGCGACCGCAGGATGAGTAGAGCCAAATTTTTTCAACAATATAGATAAAGCCTTTAAATTGTATTGAATTGCTTTATCATCCTCTCCAATATCGCCATAAATAGTTGCTATATCATTTATGCAAATAGCAATATCAGGATGCTCAGGTTCCAATACTTTTTGATAGATGCTCAATGCTTTTTGAGAATATTTAAGTGCCTTATCATATTCTGCCCTAAGTCGAATCATCGTACCAATGTTGCCAAATGTCGTAGCGGTTGACGGCGACATTTCACCGAATAACTTTAACTTGATCGCTAACGCTTTTTCTGCAAATTCGATAGCTTTATCATAGTCTTCTTTATACATATAATCCCCTGCAATATTGGAGTATATATTTGATAAATTGGGATTCATTTTTTCGCCAATTTTCAAACATATATTTTGAGCTTTTAGAAAAAAATCAATGCTTCTGTCATACTCCGCTTTTCGCAAATAAATAATACCGATTGAGTTGTAAAGTGAAACAAATGCGGGGTCATTATCTGTAAGTGATTTTGCATAAATATTTTGCGCTTTTTCAGCATAATTTAAAGCCTTTTCATAATCTCCGAGGAATGAATATGACAGTGAAATATTATTCATAGAGGCACCAATACTTTTATGCGTAGAATCCAATGTTTTCGACTTATTATCTAATCCTTTTTGATAATATTCGATTGCTTTTTTATACTCTCCTTTATCATCGAAACAAAAGCCCATATTGTCATAAGAACTTGCCACGCTCGCATGTGTTTCTCCAAATAGTTTCACCTTAATTGCAAGCGATTTTTCATGTTCTGCAAAAGCCAAATCTATTTTTCTTTTGTATCTTAAAATGCGCCCTTTTAGTTCAATAGCATCCGCCGTTTCCTTGGTTTCTTTGCCCAAAGTCTTTTCAAAAACAGCATAAGCACTATCCACTTTAATATCCGCCGAATCATATTTTCGGTTATCAATAAAGGTTGAGCTTTCTTTCATGAACCTTTGCGCTACTGTCGTATCCGCCAAAGTATATACCGCTTGCGCATACATAGGAGCGTAAGAAAAAAAGAGGGAAATCGAAAGGGTTAGGAGTTGTCTCATGGTAGTATTAATTTTGATTTTATAAATTTAAAACATTGATAATCAATTGGTTATAACTATTTTATCTTACTCATTAGCTTTTTAGTTTCTTCAAAATAAGCATGTTCTTTTTGCGCTAAAATGCTATCGGAAAGGTTTTTAAAATCCGTTTTATGATTTTTATAATCACTCAAATAACACAACAAAAGATACCATTCCGATTTTTCTTTCGATTTTTTACCACTCATTTTCAAGAGATTTTGAAAAATAGGCAAGGCAGTTTTAGTATTTTTGGATTGAAAATGAGCGTGGGCTAAAATCTCTAAAGCCGCAAAATTTTCATCCGTGGTAGGTGTATTTTTCAATAAATCAATAACTTTTTTATAATATTTTTTGTCGTAGGCTTTGCCCGCTTCATCTAAGGTATTTTCGTTGTTTGTGCCTCGCATTTGCATATCCTCATACGTGGGTGCGCCCTCGTTTTCGTAAGCCTCATAAGCGTAGGCGGGGTAGTTTTTATCATCTTTTGTTGTAGGTGTTTCTACCTTTTTAGTGTCTTGTTTTTGAGGTTGTGCTACGATTTTATTATCCTCTGTTTTCCCCTTCATTTTTGGTGAAAATACTGAGGGGGTGTCTATTTTTTGAGTCGGTTCTGTTTTAGAAATATCAGATTTTTGAGGTTGTGGTCTATTGAAATACCATACTGTTGCGATGGTTAAAAGGGTCAAACTTGCGGCTATGCCCATGAGCCAATTTAGTCTATTTCGAGATGTAGAACTTACTTTTAAACTATTGATATTCTCATCATTTTTTTCGGAAAATACTGAGGGGGTAACTTCAAATGGCACGTGCCATTCAGTCATTTTTTTTTTCAAATCGGCTTCAAT
>JAYTMW010000289.1:0-13650 GCA_043728105.1 Saprospiraceae bacterium
CGTCAAAATTCAGGCGGTTATCTCGACAAAGCGGTGGATGTTTTATCTCAAATTTTTAAAGATAGAGATAAATTATTGGTTTATACAAAAGGTCGGACGGTTCATAGAAATGAATATAAAACGAGTGGTAGAGCCAGACATGAAATTGGCAAAATTGCGATTCTGATTGATGAAGGTTCAGCCTCCGCCAGTGAGATTGTGGCGGGTGCGATTCAAGATTGGGATAGAGGATTGATAGTGGGCAGAAAAAGTTTTGGTAAAGGCTTGGTTCAAGAGCCTTACATGCTCAAAGATGGTTCGGAATTGCGGCTCACGGTGGCACGTTATTACACGCCTTCGGGTAGGAGCATCCAACGCCCGTACAAGGGTAAAACCAAGAAACAATATCAAGACGAAGAAGATAAACGCTTGAAAATGAGTGAATTAGGTATGGAAGAAAGTGATATACAATCTGATACGTCTCGTTTTTTCACGGCAGGTGGTCGAGTTGTTCTGGGTGGTGGTGGCGTAAAACCCGATTATTTTGTGCCAATGGACGGCATCATTTACAACGATTATTATCAAAATTTGAAACAATGGATTCCCGATTATGCCTACATTTATTACACCCAATTTCGCAAAGATTTGAAGTTTAAAACGTGGCAGGAATACCAAACAAATTTCAAAATAAGTGATTTTGCCTTCAACGATTTTATCAAATATACGGAAAGAAAAGGGCTTAAAAAACAGTCCGATGAATTGAGTACAATCAAAGAAGGAATGCGCAAATTGTTGAAGGCACGAGTCGCCCGCCTTATGTACGGCGAAGAAGGTTATTACGGCATTTTGAACGATAACGACCCTGTGATTTATAAGGCTTTGGAGGTTTTGAAACAGAAAGATCCGTTGGGTCTGCGGCGGTTGGCGAGGAAGTGATTTTTTGGATGAAAATACTGAGGGGGTGGCATTTACCCCACATTTTATCTTGATAAATTAGATGAAGCATTAAGAAATCAAACATAAAATATCACATATTATGGAGGGAAAAATAAA
The DNA here is from genome assembly GCA_043728105.1 of Saprospiraceae bacterium. Lineage (GTDB taxonomy): Bacteria > Bacteroidota > Bacteroidia > Chitinophagales > Saprospiraceae > JAAFJT01. The sequence goes on from JAYTMW010000289.1 coordinate 1,033, forward strand.
ACAACTTATCCGCTTTGATTGGGCGATGAAACGTCTGTTGAGAAACAAAGCTAATTTTGGTATTTTAGAAGGTTTCCTTTCTGAATTACTCCAAAATGATATTACCATTGTTGAAATATTGGAAAGTGAAAGCAATAAAGTAAGTGAGAGCGATAAATTTAATCGAGTTGATATTTTAGTAAAAGACAGCGATAATGACTTGATTATCATTGAAGTTCAAAATGATAGGGAATACGATTATTTCCAACGGATGCTTTATGGCGTTTCAAAAGCGGTCGTTGAACACATTGACGAAGGTTCGGCTTACGCAAAAGTGAAAAAAGTAATTGCCGTGAATGTCGTTTATTTTAATTTAGGACAAGGAGAAGATTACGTTTATTACGGAGAAACCACTTTTAGAGGAACGCATAAAAACGATGTGTTGGATTTATCTAAAAGGCAAAAAGATACTTTCAAAGTTGATTTGGTCAAAGATATTTTTCCCGAATACTACATCCTAAAAGTTAATAATTTTGATGATAACGCTCAAAATACCCTTGATGAGTGGATATATTTCTTTAAAAACGCCGCTATAAAACCTAATTTTTCAGCCAAAGGTATCAAAGAAGCCTCTGAAAAATTAGACATCATGAAGCTGCCCGTAGAAGAGCAAGCTGAATATAAAAGTTTTATGGCAAACATGAGAAACGAAGCATCAAGGGCTTTTACGTTAAAAATAGATATGGATGATGCTGTGTCAAATGCCGTGTCAAATACCTTGAAAAATACGCATGAAAAATATATTATAAAATTATGGAATAAAGGTATGTCAATTGAAGATATTGCAGATTTAGCGGAAATGAGTATTGAAGACGTGACGCAATTTATTGAGAATTATAAAAACGGTAATTAGATACCAAAAGCCCCTATCACCATAAATTTCAAGTAACAACTATGAAAAGTTTTCTCAAAAAAGCTATTTTCCTACTCCTTGTCATAGTCATAAGCAAATCATGCGTACCACCAGAGTACGGCAAAGAGAATTTTGGCAACATCCAAATTGACTTCAACAATAAGCAAGTTCAACGGATTTATGGGCTTCAAGAAAGACAGAATATTGATAGTTTACTCATTCTTTTGAGAGACGAAAACTCCACGTATCGCTACCTTGCTGCCACGGCTTTGGGGGCTTTGAAAGACTCCACGACCATTGATTCATTGGCGGTTTTGTTGAAAGATAAACTCATGGATATTCGCATTGCGGCGGCGTATTCGTTGGGTCAAATTGGCAAAGCTCCTTGCGAAAACCTTTTGATGCGGGCTTACGAAAGCAAAGACGAAACTGATGAATTTACGACTTTTAACGCCACTATTTTAGAAGCGATTGGCAAATGTGGCAACACAAAAGCCTTGAATAACCTCGTAAACATCAAAACTTTTGAGGTGGAAGACAGCATTTTACTGAGGGGGCAGGTGTTGGGCATCTATCGTTTTGGGGTGAGGGATACGTTTTCGGAAGCGGCTATTCGTAAAATGACGGATTATGTGTCCATAACTGATTATCCGAATAGTGTGCGTTTGGTGGCAGCCCATTATCTCGCTCGATTGAAAACCCGTTACGATTCCTCTCAAACCAATCCGATATGTAAAGTTTTAGAAACGGAACGCAATCCCGATATTGTGATGGCATTGGTGAAGGCTTTGGGTAAGGCTTATAACCCTTCTTTTGTTTTACCGACTTTGGAAAATATCTATAAAACCAATACAGATTATCGTGTAAAAGTGAATATTATCAACGGTTTGGGTGAGTTTGAATATGTGAGAATTCAACCTTTGTTGATGTTTGCGGTGCGGGATAAAAATATTCATGTATCGAACACGGCTGCACAATTTTTGGTGAATAAAGGCAATGAAGTAGATGCAGGATATTATAAAATGATGGTAAACAACGATGAAATTCCTGTCTCTACTCGACATATAATGATGGGTGCGGCGTTGAAATGGTTGATTTATTATCCAAAAATAAGAGATACTTTGAGTAGTCAGATAAAATATACGTACAATCAGACCAAAGACATCTACGGAAAGGCTCAAATACTGAGGGGCCTCGCTGAATATGGTTGGAACTACGAATTTATTGCAAATGAGGCCTATAAAACCGAAAATCCAGCTTATTTGAAGACGGTTGCGGCAGAATGTATCTCAAAAATAATGGTATCACCCGATTTTTATACCACTTTTAAAACCTACGCCACCAATGTAAAACGGGATTTGAAAACCATTTTGTTTCGCCTCATACGCACGGGCGATGCGGGTATTATTGCGGTGGCGGCAGAGACGCTGCGTGACCCCGAAGCCCAATTGAATAAGAAAATGATGCGGGATAGTGTCTCTACTTTGTATCAAATTATGCAAAGATTGGTGATTCCAAATGAGTCCGAATCGTATGAAATTTTGCGTCTCACGATTAATTATATTTTAGATGGAAAAGATGTCGGTAAACGCAAATTGACAGCACCCAAAAATATAGATTTTTCTATTTTGGGTATCTTAAAATCTGAAAGTTTGGCGACCATAAAAACCAATAAAGGCGACATAAAAATTCAATTATTGACCCAAAATGCACCCATTTCGGTTGCTAATTTTATGCTTTTGGCTCGCTCCAATTTTTTCAATAAAAAGGCTTTTCATCGGGTTGTACCAAACTTTGTGGTGCAAACGGGCTGCCCTCGTGGCGATGGTTACGGCTCTTTGGATTACACCATTTCTTCTGAATTGACTCCCAAAAGATATGACGAGGAGGGCTACGTGGGCATGGCTTCGGCGGGCAATCATACGGAGTGTAGTCAATGGTTTATCACACATTCACCTGCTTTTCACCTTGACCCAAATTACTCTATTTTCGCCAAAGTGGTGAGTGGAATGGAGGTTGTTCATCGGTTGGAAGTGGGGGATATGGTGGAGAGTGTGTCGATAAATTGAGTGTTGTAAGTTGTTGATAATCAATTGTTTAGGGTTGTAAAAAAGGCAAGACGATGTGATTCGTCTTGCCTTTTTTAAGAAGGGTATGCCTTTAAGTTGTTATGAAGAATGCGATTGTTTTTTAGGTTTAGGTTTTCTGTTTTTTTCAATCCATTTAGCAAAATCATCTCTGTGTTCGATGATACCTTGCATGTAAAGAATGTACGAATAGCCTACTAAATTAGTTTTTGAAAAAGGTGTATCAAGTGGTCGTGCGGGCAATTTAATATCAGCATTGTGTGCGTCATTAATAAATCTGAAATTTTCTGACGTTGAAGCATCAACAAAACCAAATTTTTTCAATGCCACTGCCACTTCACCGTAGGTTGCTGAAATATCATTATAAAGGCTTATGTATTCCATCAGATAAACTATTTTAGTAATAAACGAATATTTTGAATTGATTTTACTGATAATAAATTTGATGTTGGTATAGAAATCCTAACAAATTTACTTTCTTTCTTCAAATTTAGTTTATTATTTTTGAAGTAAATTTGCAAATCTTCAAAATAGGCTACTTCTTTTTGTGCATCGTATAGCATCAAGAGCATTTTATTGGTATCGAGTAGCCATAATTCCAAATCTCTTTTTGATAAATCAAAATTGACAGATTGTTTCTTTTCAGAAAATTTGATAAAATCTGTTGATTTTAACTGAAATCTGATTAAGTGCGGTTCAACTTCCCCAATTTCATTGAAGGTTACAAAAAAACCGTCGTGACCATAATCTTGTCTAACACGTTCTACCGTAAAACCCGCATATAATATCTGCCTTTCTATATAATTAAAACCTAAGTCTTCGATAATATGTTCACGTGTACGCTGTTTTCTCATTTTGTTTGTTTAATTATGTAAAGATAAAAGTTTGATTCAAATGAATATTAAACTATTTTAAAGTTAGAACAGTAAATATACTTTATTGATTGAGATTTTGAGGGATTCTCAACATTCTTTTTTTTGAACATTGTTCATTATGAATCAACCCCAATTTGTAGGGTCTTTAAATGCAAATATTAAGCATACTAAGACAATATGAGCAATTAAAATTATGGTTGCAATCTTATCAATATTACCTTTTTCATTTGCCAAATCTAATAAAAAACCATATAGTGGGTATTGAATAAACCCTAAAAAAAATAACCCCATTGATAGTTGATTTTCAAACATAACATTGAAAGTTGCAAAAGGAAATAATATAAAAATAGCATCATAGCTACCATGTCCACCACCCATTGAGATGAATGATATAAGAGCAAAGAATATTGAGATAATTGATAATGAAATTGTCCAAATATATTTCATAATTATAAGTGAATGAAGTGATTAAATAATATAGTATAAATTACGGGTAAAATTAAAAATCTGATTCTGAAATCATAGTAATAATTATAATTTTTATATGTATAAATCGTTGATAATAAAATGTGTATAAGCATAAACAGCAACACAGTTTAATATGCGTTGCCATTTTTATTTTCGTTTTCGGCGGTTAAAACCGCCGCTACATTACCCCCTCAGTATTTTCAACAAATCTTGAAATGCAGGTTGAATATCCATAAAAGTAGGCTCGTCTATGGGCGTATCACCGTACCAAACACGCTCGTAAATGCCTGTCATGGTCTTGAAATTTTGGGCGTTTTTGTGGTCTCTCATTTCAAAAAGGTAGGCACGATTGGTTTTGTCTTTTTTCCAAATGATGATGTTTTTGGCACTCAATTCTTTGATGATGGCCAAATAATAAAGGCGGGTGGCTAAGGCAAATTGCTTCTGCGCAATTGCTTTGCGTATGTGTGGGTCAAGCTCAATCTCTTGAAGGTTTTCTTCAATTTTTGCTAAATCCAAATCCACTGAATCGGCGTTGATGCGTCGGCTGCCTCGTGTGAAAACATTGCCACCATCCACAAATTTATAGACCAAAAAACCGACCAAAAGTATAGCACCCGTTATGAAAAACCATTGAAAAACTTGCGCCCAAAAGGGTGAAATGTAAAAATCAGGCGTATTTGTATTTTGCTTTTTGGGCTTCTTTACTGCTTCTTTTTCTTGTTCAACCGAATAATCCAAACCTGCCGTGGCTTTTTGATAGCTTTCTTTATCAAATTCCTGTTGCTTCACGTCTTCGGAATAGTATTTTTTCAACGAATTGTCGAAGGGATTGGTGTATGGTTTTTCTATTTCTTCTACGGTTGGTTCATCGTCTGTTGCGTCGGTATTTTCAACGGGTGGTAAGGTTTCAAAACCTGCCGTTGTATCCACGTCTTGCGCATACCCCTCAGTATTTTGGAGTGCAAAAAGGCAAAAAAGGATAAAAATGAGTTTAAATTTCATGGTTTGTATTGTTATATTGTTAAATTGTTGTATTGTTGAATTGTTGAATTGTGCTTTTTTCATTTAGTTTTTGTCATTCAGTAGGAATCTCTTTTGTGCTTTTATGCTAAAAAGAGATTCCTACTGAATGACAAAAACTGAATGACAAAAACTAAATGAAAACTCATTACTCCGTACTCATTACTTCTATTCGGCACTCCGTACTTCCATACAGTACCTCTTTCTTATTTTCCTAAAAAAAAAATATCTAAATATAAATATCATGTAGTGGTGGTTTCAACCGCCGAATGTCACGTAAAACTTTGATTATCAATTTATTCGGCGGTTAAAATCGCCGCTACATTTACTCCCTCGCCAAACCCTGTATCTTTTTCCCAACCCCAATTTGCTTGATTTTGCGCATCAAACTATTGGCTTCGTTTATTTCTAAAAGCGAATAAAAAAGAAAACCGCTTGCCGTAAAAAAGAGCATAAAGTTAATAAAAATCATAAACGAAGCCAACAATGAACTCAGGACAATGATGGTTTGGTCGAAATGCGATTGTGACAGAAAGGATAGATTCCAACCCACAAACCACATATAAAGGTATAAAAAAGCGGAATTGAGGAACGAAAAAAACAAAAATCCGAGTACAAGCATCACATAATAAGTGCCGTAGCTCAATCCAACGCCGCTGCCCATGAGCCACCACGCATGTCGAATGCCGTTGAAAACATTGTAGTTGTCACGATACATCAAGTAAAGCCACAACGCCATAAACGGAAAAACAGCAAACAAAAACAGTACAACCCAAGCCTCGTGCGTGGAGGTTATGGTGAGCATTAATGTCGTGACGACGAGCATTTTTAAAAAATGCCCCGCTTCATATTGCTTGCTTCGGACGGCATCTTTTTGCTCCCCCCTCAGTATTAAACGATAAACTACGTAAGCCATCGTGGCATACACCAAACCATTGATGATGGGTAAAAGCGGCACTTGTTCGTTGATGAAAAACTGCCCAAAAACGCTGTATTGGGTGAAAATATTACTGTCTAATTTCAAAATATCATCGGGTATGCCCTTGCCCGTGAGGAAAACGGCGGCGCAAAAAAAGCACGCCAAACCAAAGGCCGTCCACAAATATTGCTTCATAAATCGCTTGAAAAAGAGGAAGGTTTCGCCAAAAATTTCGCCCACATCTTTGATTTTTTGATAGTCTATTTTGGCAAAATTATCGGGCGGCAGTTGCGCTTCTTTTAGTGGCTTTTTGAATCCTTTTTTTGCTTTATAAAAAGGTAGAAAACCGTAGTAAAACAACAAAATGAGGATATTTAAGGCGATAAAACTGCCCCTGAACCAAGTGCCTGTTTCGGTGTGGCGGGTCAAATTGCCTTCAATTATTGCCGCAAAAAACAACATTACCATCACGCCCACCATGATTTTTATAGCTCGCCGAGCCGACATTTGGAAGGCTTGCAGTCGGGTATATGTGCCAGGAAACAACAAGCCTTTGCCCATCGTGATGCCCGCCGCCGTGCCAATCACGATGGCAGAAATTTCGAGCGTGCCGTGCATCCAAACCGTTAAATTGGCTTCGCCGAGGAGTTTGTTTTGGGCAAAAAATTGTAGAAACGAACCCAACATGATGCCGTTGTACATCATCATGGCCACCGAACCTACGCCCGCCAAAATGCCCAAAATGAAATACATCAAAGTTACTCGCATATTATTTTCCATGATGCCGAAGGTCATATCGAATCTGCCCGACGATTTATAAACTGCCATCGGGTCGCCTTTTTTGATGTTTTCGACGGTCATTTCCACGTAACTATCACCCAAGATAGTGCGTAAAAACTCAGGATCTTTCATACTCGAAAAATAACCGATTGCGAAGGACACCACGAAGAAAAAAATCGCCCAAAAAAATGACCAACGAGATTCATACACGACTTGCGGCAGTTCGTCGGTGAAAAAAAAGCGTAATTTGCTCAACGGCGATTTTTTACGGTTGTATAAATCCGTGAAAATTAATTGCGCCACACCATTCAGATACGCCCGCACGGAACGAGACGGGTAAAACGTGCGAGCGTGCGAAAGGTCGTCAGTGATTTGGATAAAAACATCGTGGAGTTTATCGGGGTCTTTATGGGTGTCGGTCAAAACTCTTTCAAAATCAGACCATTTTTCTTTATTTTGTTGTATAAATTGCGTTTCCCTCATGTTGAGTAATTAGGTGATTGAGTTATTAGGTTATTGAGAAAATCTTAGAATGATAATTTACACGCAACTGAAATTAGTTTCGGATTTTTTGACTCTTGTCTCAATTGCCTCCATCTTCAGATGGAGAGAAAAATAGGAAGAATTAGCCCTTCCAATCCTCCATCTGAAGATGGAGGCAATTGAGACAAGAGACAAAAAATCATGAAATCATATTGAAATAACAATACACGGTGCAAAATATTATTTTTTTCTCTTTATACGTGCATTATTCAAACCTGTTTGTTTTAATTTGCTAAAATTTTCAATCTATATACATGCAAACAATAGAAATAACGACGACTCAAAATGTCACCATTGAATATGAATTAGCAGGTTTGCGTGAACGATTTTTCGGAATGTTGATTGATGCACTCATCATGATTTTCCTTTGGATTGCGCTTTTGACCATAGCAAGCATGTTCACTTTTAGCACAGGCGGCGGTTTTTTAATGCAACTGATTAGCACTTTTCCATTTTGGTTCACGGTTTTATATGGTCTAATTTGTGAAACACTTTTGAACGGACAGACCTTTGGTAAACGCACCCAAATGACAAAGGTTGTGCGAATTGACGGCAAACCCGTGAGTTTGAGTGACTTATTATTGCGCTCAGTTTTGCTTTTGGCGGATTTTATGTTTTCGTTTGGGGTCATCGGGGCTTTGTTCATCAGCACAACCAATATTCGTCAACGGTTGGGCGATATGGCGGCTGGTACAACGGTGATTAAAATTGGGACGGATAGGCGGTTCAAATTGTTCGATATTTTGAACATCAATACGCTTGAAAACTATACCCCTCAGTATCCGCAGGTGCGACAGCTATCGGAGGAGGATATGTTGTTCATAAAAAATATTATCATTCGGTATCAAAAATATAGGAATGGGTCGCACTCAGAAGCCGTGGATGCGTTGTACGAACAGTTGACGAAGACCTTAGAGATAGAACCACGTGAGCAATATTTGACGGCAAAAATTGAGTTTTTTAAGACTTTGATTAAGGATTATATTGTTTTGACAAGGTGAGGGTAATTTTAATCATATCAGATTTAAAAAAAATAAAGTTGCACCCAACCTATTCGCATAATATAAGTGTCTATTCTTAGTGTTTTGTCGTTCTAAATAAAAACTTATGTTATGAAAAAAATCGTCTTATTACTCACTTTATGTTTTTCTTTCTTACAAACAGGTCTTTCTTGTGATTGTATAGGAAATGTTAAATCTTTTTGTGAAGAAGTTTCAACTATCACAGAAAATCAAATTGTGGTTAGGGTTCAAATAGCAAGCCGAGAAGGTTTAGGTGGGAAAGCCCGTATTTTGAATCTATATAAAGGTATTGAAAATGAAAAAATAATTCAAATATGGGGCGGTAGTGGTGGTGATTGTACCCATATGCTTGGTAGTGTTGGTCAAACTTTTATTATGATACTAAGTAGGATTGAACAATTAAATCAATTCAATACAAAATTTAAAATAGGTGACTACAAAGCGGGTTTTATATGCTCAAACAATAGATTAAGCGTAGATAAAGGTAAGATTATAGGTATGATTACCGACCCTTCTAAATCCGATGCCATAACTGATAGTGACCCCACTAACTTATTTTTTTGCCCTAAATTTTCTTCTGATGTTCAAGATTTGGAAAAAATTAATATTTTTCCAAATCCTACTTCAAAAAATTTAACTATAAATGGATTAAAATCTGTTGTTACCTTAGACATTTATGATGTTTTAGGTCGGCATTTATTTGAAAAATTGATTACAGTTACAGACAATACTGTGGTATTTAACGACTTAACGAATGGCATTTACATAATACGTTTCAGGAAAAATAATGCAATTAAAGGATTGAAGTTTGTTAAAATTTAATAAGAAATACAGATTTAATTTTTAATTTTATATTAATCTAAAGTACCCCCTCAGTATTTCTACTTGTTTTAGAGTATTAAATTCCTTAAAATACTCAATTTAATCCCTTTTATTGGGTATTCAATAAAATAAATGAAATCGTATATTTAAAATTACCTTTTAAAGGAATTTACACAATTCAAAAAATGTCGTTACTTTGCATCAACAAACCGAAATAAGGCTCAGAAATAACTTACCGATTAAGACTATTCTGATGTTTTATAAAATTATGAACAATCACTTTTTCTTTTGAATTTTAAAACATTCAAAAATCAAGTGTAATTTTTTTAAAACAAACATGAACAAACGTAACATGAAAACTTCACTTCTTTTGAGCTTTGCTCTATGTCTTTCTTTTTTTGCAGCGGCAAACAATGGTACACCTGATTCTACCGAATTGATGGCTTCAACCGAGTTGAGCATTGGCATCAACAGTCCTTTTGCAATGGCTTTTGGCAGCCCGAATGTTTTGGGTAGCAAATCTGAATTGGGTTGGCAAGTAGGCGTTTTACGCAAGCATCCGATTAATGCCAAAGTTGATATGGTTTTTGGTATGTTGGTTACTAAAATCAGTCAAAAAGTTGGATTTACGGACGCTACGGTTGCGTATAAAGACGCTGGTGTTCGTGATTACATGAACTATTATGTTCAAATGCCAGTGACTTGGCAATTCAAATTGGGTAAAGAACAAAAAACTTTTGCTCGCATCGGTGGTGGTTTGAGTTATATGGTGAACAACCAATCGTTTGAACATTTTAACCGTACCCATTATTTAGACGATGAAGGTTCTAAGTTGAATCCGACAATCCAACAAGTGATTTACGAATATCGTGAGGTGTCTCCTTTTGATGTTCAGTTGAGGGTGGCGATTGGTAAAAATTTTCAGTTTGGCAAAGCTAAAAGCAATGTTACCATCGGCTATGCGCAAGGACTTTTATCTAAGGATATGGGTTTTCGCACGGGTCAATTGGAGTGTATGTTAGGTATTTCGCTTTTCTAATGTCTCGTTAAATTTTCAAAATAAGTATCTGTTTCAGTAAATACGCTTTACAATTTACGCTTCATGCAGTGGTGTAAAAGGGTGATTTTTATGTCTAAAATTCCCCTTTTTCGCAACAGTAATTCGGCAAAAAATACGCTTTTAAACTTTATTAAAATCTTTATTCGGCTTTAAACTATAAGTTACAAATACGCTTTTAAAATTTTAAAATTTTACGTAAAATATTGATTATCAATTTGTTATAACTCAATTAAAATACGATTCGACTTTAAACAGAAATTACAAATACGCTTTTAAATCTTTATTTTCGATTCATGGAGTGGGGTATGGGCTTTGGCCGATACCCCCTCAGTATTTTTGGAATTAAAAAATAAAAATTGAAAAAAAAATAAACCCAAAAGAAGCAAATCTCATGGGTTTATTTTTTTAATCCCTACCCTAATCCCTAATCCCTAATCACTAATTCTTCCCTTTCAATTTCTCCGCATCTTCTTTTATAATGTAATCCATGACATCTTCCAATTGTTTGGCTTCGATGCTTTTTGAACGGATAATTTTGTTCTCATCCAAGACAAAAATTTGAGGTGTTGATTCTACATTATAAAGTGTTTTGTAACGAGAAATCATGTATGGATCAACCGTTGGGATGAAGTTGAAATCTTCGGTCATCCCTTTTTCTTTGATGTATTTCCAACATTCAGGTACTTTTTCAGAGCCTACGAAAGTGCAAGTTGGTACTATTTTCACGTCAATACCCTTTTCTTTCATCTTTTTACTAAACTCAATTAAATCGGGTGTTTGCTTTTGGCAATGACCACAAGTTGGCTCGAAAAAGAACAAAACAGTGTATTTTGATTTCACGCCGTAAAGACTTATTTGAGAATTATCTTCTTTAAAAACTTTAATTTCAGGTGCTTTTTTACCAATCAAAATTGGGAAAAGCTTATTGGCATTGGTGACGATTTTTAGTTTATTTTCGCCTTCAATAAAAGCATCTGTTTGCCCTGTTTCGATGTATTTCTTAGCTAAATGGACGTAAATGGCATCAAAACCAACCAATTTTGACTTAGCATATTGATTCAAATAATGAATAAAATAGTATTGAAAAGTCTCTTTATTGGGCTTCACCAATTCTATTATTCTATCCAAAGAAATGCAAATAGAGTCAGGATGTTGTGGTGTTAATTTTTCGATGTAAGCATCAATCCGTTGGAACAAAACGGGCGAACGCAACAAGGCAGGATTGCTCATTTCAAAATTATCGAAATAATGCTCCTTATAATAAAGGTACAAAGCCATATCCCGAGCGTTTTTTTCTTTTATTTCTTCAAATTTTGGCGTTTCAATTTCCGACGCCGTTTTTATTAAAACAGATGAAACGGTACCTGAATTTTTCTTAACCAAATTGTCTTGATAATCACGTACTTCTTTGTCCAAATTATTCAAAACTTTCATTGCGCCAATAGAGTCCGTTTTGCGTTTTGCGCTCGCATCTTCTGCCTCTTTACGTTTGTCATTTAAATAACTCATATAATTGAAAAAAAGACTATTATCGGTCGAGCCTTTGAGTTGCGCTTTGATGTAAGGCGTGGCTGGATTGGTGATAAGGGTCATGTTTTGCTCCTTATCATTCACCATGATTTGAAAATAATTGTTGTCAGGCGGCGTAACGATTAAATAAACACCGGGGCTCAATTTTTTTTCACCTTTAAATGTGAAAAAACCACTTGTCTTATCCAACACTGCCGTGTCTTTTATATACGTTTGATTACCAATTTGATAACCCAAAAGCAACGTATCACGACCGTAGTTATCAAGTTTAATCTTTATCTCATATCCACCATCGCCATTGCCCGCATGTATATATACGTGACTCGCAATGATGAATAATCCAGTTAAGAAAAGTTTCGTCAAATCTCTAAAAAGGTCTGTCTTCTTCATTTTTTTGATTGTTATATTGTTAAACTCTTGTATTGCTAAAATTTAATCTCTAATCATAAAGGTTTAGTTCCCATTTAATGTATTTACTCACTGTTTTGTGCTGCGCACAAAAGGCGTACTAAAAAAAAGGACTAAATGGTTTGAACTAATTTTTCCCAATAGAAATTTTGGAAAAATTTCTATTGGGAAAAATTAGTTCAAACCGAA
>JAYTMW010000290.1:0-8182 GCA_043728105.1 Saprospiraceae bacterium
TTCACCATAATCATCCCAATTAATGCCTGTTTGGTTGATATTATTGGCAAAACCGATGAATGAAAATTGCTCTTTTTTATTGAAACGGTTGTAGCTGCCCCGCGCCGCCCAACGCTCAGACGTACCGACTGCTCCCGTCACTTTTCCAAACGAACCTTTTTTAAATTCCTCTTTAAGCTCAAGGTTCATGGCTTTTTCCTTTTTCCCATCGTCCACGCCCGTGAGTTTGGCTTGGTCAGATTTTTCAGTGAAGACCTGCACTTTTGAAATCGTCTCGGCGTCGAGGTTTTTCGTAGCGGCTTTAGGGTCGTCGCCGAAGAAGGTTTTGCCATCCACGTAGAGTTTTTTCACGTCTTTGCCTTGCGCCTTGATGTTGCCCGCCGCATCTACTTCGATGCCAGGCAAGCGGCGCAGCAAATCTTCGACGGTAGAACCCTGTGGCACTTTGAACGACGAGGCATTATATTCGATGGTATCGCCTCGAATACTGAGGGGGGCCTTCGCCGTGCGGATGACGACTTCCATCAATTCTTTTGTAATCGGTTTCATCTTCAAACCACCCAAATCGTTGACGGCATTTGCGGAAGGCGTAATGCTCAATTGATACGGAATGTAGCCTACGAAAGAGATTTTCAAGACATAATCCGTGTTTTTGACATTTTTAAATTCAAAATAGCCCTTATCATCGCCCCTCGTGAAGTTTATCAAGGCAGAATCTTTAGGATTCAAAAGCATGACGGTTGCGAAAGGTTGATCCACGCCTGAGGTATCTTGAACCATACCTTTGAGGGTGACTTTGGAAGGATTTTGAGCAAAAAGAAAGGTAGTGCTGATGAACAGCATCGCTAAAAGTGAATGAAGTCTTTTCATTTTTGTTGATTTAAAAGTTTGGATAAATTGCTTTTACAATACTTTTTCATGGCAATGACAAAACAATGACAAATAAACTTTCAATTGGTTGCAAATAGTATTTTAAACGACCAAATTATTTTTATTTTAGATGAACGGTGGCCCCTCAGTATTTATGTGATTTGAATGGATAGAGGGGCTATTTGAAGTTATAATCAAGTTGAAAACTAATAATTGTTGACAGCGCATTTTATTTGTTTGGCTTCAATTTTTTGAAGCGTCTCTTAATTTTTTTTATTTTTCATACAAGATGAAAAATTAACCCCGTTGATTTAAAACATTTTTAAAACATTTTCGTAAATTTTATACTTATTCTCAATAACATTAAAAATAATTGACTATGACTTTAAAATCTATACTTATTTCATTTTTCCTTTTCCTACACTATAATTTAATCTTCTCTCAAGTGTCTGGTTATTTAGGTAAAAGACTTTTTGTAAACCTTAATATGGCAGCTTGTCCTGCTCTTGAAGGGCCAACGGCCTCGAATGGAGGATACGGGAAACTTTATGGTGATGCCGAAAAATCATTTGACATAACCACTAAATTTGGATGTCAAGTAGGATATGCAATTTCACGAAGGAGTGCTATTACGTTCTCTGGGGAATACTTCAAAACAGGTCTTGTAACATACCTAAAAACACCCTCAATATCAGGCTCTTCCTTTAATGCCTACGATGAGCATTATTTGTTCTATAATTTGAATGGCTATACATTTGATTTTGGCATCCAAAATTACAAACTGCAAAAAGGCGCAATTGCGCCTATGGGAAAGTATTTTAGCTACAATTTTTTTGTTACGTCTGTCACGGGTACAATTGTGGATAAAAGAACTGATTATTATGACCCGACTGTAAATAATCACGCTAAATTAGGCCTCAACCCTACATATATCACGGGCGGTTTGGGCTTGGAATGGGGTCAAAATCAAATCATATCTGATAAAATATTACTAAATTTTGCTCTAAGGTTTAATCTAACTTTAGGTGTTCTCAGAGTAAAAGATTTTGATAAAGGGGTAGGGAGTTTAGATGTGAGAAATGATTACGTGGCTTATAATGAAGCTATTTTTAAATTAAGAGCCGCAGAAAGAATACTTAATCATTCACTTTTTATGGTTAAAATAGGTGTAGGTATATTGAAATAGAGTTCAAAAATACTTGAAATATCAATTTTTTCAATTTTTTAAATACATACTCAATGAAAAAAAATACTTTATTTATACTTTCATGTTTAGTTGTATTTCTAACAGGTTGTTCGAAATATAAAGTACAATATGAAGGTGCTTATGACGATAATACAGGCGTAACGCCTGATAATAGTGAGAAACGGTATGAAATTCTTTATGTTGAAAGTGGTAAATTATATTTTACAACGCCAACCCTTAAAGAACAAAAATCTTTTTCTAAGCTTCCTACAAACATCGTTTATGCATCAATCAACAATGCCCACGATAGAATTGCGTATAAAACATCTTTTGGAGACATAACAATCATTGATTCTTCTGGAACTCAAATTGCAACGATTGCTAACACTGGTTCTACTGTTTGTTTTGATTGGCATCCTAATAACAAGACGCTTTTCTACACAAATAATTATCTGTTGAAGTCTTATGGGCCATCCGTTATCACTTCAATTTCTAATTTTAATACTGCTAAATCATTCCCTTCTGGTACTATTGATAGAGAAATACTGGGTTTTTCAGTATTAGAAGATGGTTCAGTAATTTATATTGTCAAATACTACAATGGTAGCTCTTATAGAAGGGAATTTATCGTTGACAATATCACGAAGACCGATATCCGCAAAGATGATAGAGCATCTACTGGGGCTAATTTAACTTGGATGAAAACAACCCTTACTGGAGATAAGGTGTTTTTTGGTGGTATGCAAGGCTCTTTTTCTACGGATTCGTATCAAACTACAACCAGTGAATTTTCAGAAATTGACTATATCCCAAGTAGTCCGTATTTTTTTGCGCCTTCTGCGAATGGTTTAGGAAGATGTTACGTATCTGAAAGAAAAATAGAAACGTATTCTAATAATGTGCGATATGAAAAGATTATTGATGGTAAGAAAGTAACAGCCTTGGATTGGTAAGATTTTAAAAATAATGCTTAATACTGAGGGGGTAGATTATTTCTTACATCATGATTAAATAGGCGTGGAAGCGAAGCGTATAAGTGAATATCGAATAATTAACACAGAATAGAGAATGTCAAAGTCGTTGATAATCAATGAGTTATGAGCTTTCTAACAAGCGTTTATTTTTTATTCACTTCCTTAATTCTACTTAGGCACTCTACTAAAACTGAAAAGGACTAAAAGGATTGATTAATTTTTGAATAGAAAAATTGAAAATTTTTCTATTCAAAAATTAAATCAATCCGAAAAAACACCCCCCCAGTTCGCCTTTTATGCGCAGCATAAAACAGTGTTTGTAAAGTGGCAAAGTAGAATCAATTTAATTAACTTAAAATTGTTTTCGATATTTTCTATGATTTATTGACTATGTATTAAAATAAAAATAACATGTTTTCAAAATCAATACTCATTCCAATTTTCTTACTCATACAATACAATGCGCTAAATGCGCAAGCTCCGGGTTATTTGGGTAAGAGACTTTTTATCAGTGCCAATGGCTCCGCTATTCCTGCTTTTCAAGGGCCAACTGCATCAAATGGTGGCTTAGGTGATACGTATAACGGTGCAACTAATACGATTGCTTTTAGCACTCGTTTCGGGTTGGAGGCAGGTTATGCCCTTTCACGGAAAAATGCGGTTACGTTTACCTTAGATTATGCCAAAACAGGTATGAGAACTTACATGGAGACACCTTACCAATTGAATAGCCCTGACTACGTAGATAGACATTATTTGTTCTATAATCTCAATTGCTACACTTTCGATTTGGGCTATCAAGGCTATAAATTGGAAAAAGGGGCTATTGCTCCGATGGGTCGCTATTTTAGTTTTCACTTATTTGCTACCTCAGCAAGTGGTGAAATCATTCAAAAAAGAACGGAATTTAATAATTCATTCAACAAAACGCACGCTGACTTGGGCGTAAATCCTACCTATTTGATGGGAGGTTTTGGCTTAGAATGGGGCAAAAATACCATCATTGGGAACAGTTTTTTTATCAACACCACACTTCGATTTAACTTGACAACAGGGGTATTTAAAACCAATTCGTTGCAAAATGGTGCTTCTTTGGGCACTTATCAACAAGAAAATCAAGAACGATTCGATGTAGCGGCTGCCGAGAGATTATTTTATCATTCATTATTTATGGTAAAATTTGGCATAGGTATTTTGCAATAATAAATGACCCTATTTGCAATATTAGAAATTGCTTTAAAAAAAGAAATGAGATTCGTAAAACATTGGTAATCAACAGTTTAGGAACGATGAAATGATAAAGTATCATTTTTAGGTTCATTATTTTTCTTTTAGATGCACTATCTTTTGATGATAATATCGGGAATCTTTGAAGAAAAAGATAGCGCATATAAATGGAAAAGAATAAGTTTAAAATGATACTTTATTGTTTCATCGTTCCTTACATACAAAATAAATAAATTATTTGACAGAAATACCTCAAAATACTGAGGGGCCCCTTACTTTACTTTTTTCACTTAAAAAAAATTATTAACACTCAATTTAATACAATTGGATATGAAAAATTACTGCAAAATCATCATATTAAGTCTCGTCTCAACAGTGTCTTCGCTCAACGCACAAGACTTCGATAACTATCAAACCGTTACGGCTCAGGGTTCGATTCCGAAAGAGTTTTTGACACCATCGTCTCAAAAATATCAAAAGGAGATTAAACAAATTAGCGATAAAGCTAAAAGCAAAGAAAAGAAGACCCGCAAGAAATTTGCGTTAGAAACCAATTTCGTCCTCGACGATATGCTCCAAAGTGGTTTGGTCGTTTTCAACGACAACATAACTGCTTACCTCAATGAAGTTGTTAAAACTTTATTGCCGACAAATGAGCCTAAATTGTCAAAACTAAGAGTATATACCTTGCGTACGCCAGCGGTCAATGCCTTTGCTACCGCACGGGGAGAAGTGTTTGTCACATTGGGGCTTTTGGCGCAAATGGAAAATGAAGCCCAATTGGCTTTCGTTTTAGCGCATGAGTTGACGCACATCGAAGAGGAACATTCTATTGAATTTTACCTCGAATCGAATGGTGTTAAATCAGCAACGAGCAAAGATGTCTTGAAAAGTGGACGATTAAATAACAAATTATTGAGTAAACACAGCTACAAAAAAGAGCAGGAAAGTGAGGCTGATGAAAAAGGATTAGTTCGTTTTTTGAAAACAAAATACAGCGTAAAATCCATCAAAGATGTGTTTGATGTCTTAAAATACTCTTATTTGCCTTTTGATGACGAAGCTTTTGATTACAATATTTTCCAAAACAGCCAATATCGTTTCCCTACTGAATATAAATTAGAAAAAATTAAAAGTATAGCGGGCGAAAAAGAAGATAAAGACGATTCTGAAAGCTCTCACCCAAATATAGCAAAGCGGAAAGAGGCTTTAAACAAGGCTTTAACTGGCGTAAATGACGCTGGAAAATTGGAGTATGTTGTGTCGAAAGAGCGATTCCAATTGATTCAAAAAATTGCTCGTTTTGAGCTGCCTCAACTGTATCTTAAATCAGAAGAATATTCAAAAGCAATCTATACGACCTATCTTTTGTTAAAAAAATTCCCCAAAAGCACTTATTTGAATAAATGTATGGCAAAGGGTTTATATTATCAAGCGAAGTATAAATGCGATGATAGTTACTCATACACCAGTAATTATAGTGATATTGAAGGCGAATCGCAGCAAGTTTATTACCTGATGGATAAAATAAAAGATTCTGAAATGGCCGTTTTGGCGATGCGTTATGCTTGGCAATTGTTCGCTAAAATGCCAAAGGATAGTGAACTCAAAACCATTACCGATGACTTGGCAACCATCTTGGCAGCGAAAAAAAGTGAACTCAAAGATTTTTATAACTTAACGGATATTGCTAATATTAAAACCGATTCGATAAAAAAAGACATCGTAAATCAGATTGAAAATCCCGAAAAAACAAAATTGGATAAAATTAGAAGCCAAAATAAAACCGCTGAAACCAAAGAGGAAAACAGTGAGTATTGGCGTTATGGTTTTGCTGAATTTAAAGATGATAAGGCGTTTGTGAAGAGCCTTGAAGAAGGAGAAAAACGCAACAAGGAAAGCCAAGAAATAGCGGAATATTATAAAACCAAAAAAGGAGAAAAAGCTTGGGCAAAATATCAGAGAAATCGTGAAAAAAATGGCGTTCAATTGGGCATTGATAAAATTGTAGTCATTAACCCGTCTTATAAGCGTATTGATGTTCGTAAAGAAGTAGAAAATGATTACATCGGCACTGAAAAAGGGCAAGTGAATTATCAGAAAATTATCAATGAAATTGCGCCTAAATCTTCGCTTAAAGTAGAAGTTTTAGACATCAGTAAGCTCAACGAAAAACAAGTGAACGAGCTAAATGATATACGTTTTTTGAATGATTGGTTTTCTGAACAAGTCGATAAATACAATCTTTCATTGACTCCCGGCAGCCAACAGGCGATAGTTGATTCGATTGCTAAAAAACACGGCACCGATTATTTTCTTTGGACGGGTGTTATCTCTGCCCACGAAAATAATAGTTCGGCTTGGGCTTACGTTGGTTTGAGTATGTTATATCCGCCTTTTTTAATTTATACGCTTCCGAATGCCTTACAACCCAATTATGAAATGCTTTACTATGCTATTTTATATGACGTAAAAACGGGTAAAAGAGAGGTCATAAATTTTGAGTATTTTAAAAATAGGGATACCGATACGATGCTCAAAGCGCATCTTTATGATACTTTTGTTCAGATAAAAAAGAAGGATAAAGAGTTTAAAAAGAAGAAAAAACAAGAGTAATGCTTAGATAAACTTAAAATTTACCACTTTTTGACACAAATACTGAGGGGGTAAATTTTAAAAAATAAAAAAAGACAACATGCGGCAATTAAGCCAATGTTGTCTTTTTTTATAAATGGAAATTCTTAAAAAAAATTGTATTACCAAAACTTCCACCACGGCTTCGACGCATCATTATCCCCTTCTTTTTGAGCCACATTAGCGGCTCTATTTTGCTCCACCAAATCCGCTAAAACTGTATTTTTCTTAGGCTTTTTAACATACCTTTTTCGAGGAGCAACTTTATAATCGGGTTTAATTTTTTGAATCAAAGCCTTCACTTTTGCTATCAAAATTTTGCCCTTTTCGGGTTGCACCATTGCCACAAATCGAGCATAGCCCAAGGCAGAACGAAGCGGGTCGGGCGATGTACTCCACGATAAACCGTTGGCGTGTCCTTGCTTTTCAACTTGATGCAAAAAAGCTCTAAAATTGCGCAATTTCTCTCTCGATACTGAGGGGGTAAGATTGTTTACCGTGATGCCTGTCACCTCTTTGCGTCCACCTTTGCGCATCACTTTTGTCTTATCGGGATGCACGATTAAACCTTCGTCGGTCACAATTTGATGTACGCCTTGAAGGAGTAAATTTACTTTTTTAGTGCCTTCGCCTTTGGCTGAAAAAGTCATATCATCGGCGTAGCGGGTGTAGGCGAAACCATGTTTTTTAGATAAACCAATTAAGCGAGCGTCTAATTTTCGACATAAAATATTGGTAATCATGGGGCTTGTGGGTGCGCCTTGTGGGAGGTGGCGTTCACCGTTGGCAACGTACCATTTCTCGCCGTCGAGTTCCGTTTCCATGATGTCTGGTTCAGTGCATAAGAGGGCTAAAATGGTTGCGATTTGTTGCGAATAACCCAATTTTCTAAACACGCCTTTCACACGCTCGTAGGTGATTGTGGGAAAAAAATTCTTCATATCCATGTTCACAACCGTCTCCGCCGCCAAATGTGGATTGGCATTTGAGACAATGGACTTTTGATTCATAAAACCATGTGCGGCTTCGTGAACGCTTACTTTTTTCAGAATTTGCTCTAAAATCCAATGCTGCGTATGCTTCAAACGAGGCATCGGCGCAGAGATAAGACGCTCACCACCCGTTTTTTTAGCAATCGTAAAACGTTGATAATGAGACGTTTGTGAAATATTTCGAGAATAAGAGAGCCAACGCACTTCGCCAATGGTCGTGTGCATCGCTTTCGCCAAAGCCAACGCATCTTTGAAAATGGGCAAACCTTGTTGGGTCAAAAGAGCATCGTTGGATTCGG
>JAYTMW010000291.1:0-5470 GCA_043728105.1 Saprospiraceae bacterium
AAAAAGGGGAAATTGTTAGAGTAGCTTATATTTTACCAATTAAATTCAAATTAGAATAAAATCATGCTCACTTATCTCTTGCAAGTCAACCTCTGTTGGTGTCTGTTTTACGGACTCTATTACGCTCTTTTGAGCCGTGAGACATTCTTCAAATTGAATCGTATCTATTTGATTATCAGCCTGTTATGTGGATTAGTGATACCATTGAGTAGTGCCTATTTTTCGATAAAAGAAAACAGCCCTGCGGTGATTATGTTAGAACCGTTTGTGGTATCTGCGAGCCTTTTGCAAGAGCGTCTTGCACAAGCGGAAGCGTGGAGCCTGTGGGGCATTTTGAAGGTTTTGTATGGCATTGGTGCGGCTGTTCTTGGCTTTCATTTCATAGTAGGCTTGATTAGGATTTGGGCTATTTACAGAAAAGGAGAAAAGACGAATTTAAAGGAATTTATACTCGTCATTACTGTTGACGAAGGAAATCCCGACGAAGGCGGGAAGGGGGTGTTCAATCCTTTCTCGTTTTTCAAATGGGTCTTTTTTAACAACAATGCGATACAAAAGGATGATTTTCAACAGATTATACTACATGAAAAAGCACATGTGACACAAAAACACTCTTACGATGTGGTATTTTTGGAGCTACTAAAAATTGCTTTTTGGTGGAGTCCGTTGATTTATTTTTATAAAAAATCACTCGTTAATGTGCATGAATATTTGGCGGATGAAGCGGTTTTGCAAACCACGACACCCCCACAATATGGTCGGCTTTTATTAAGGCAAATGCAATCGGGCGTTCAACCCGCTTTTGCCAATAATTTTTTATCACAACTTAAAAAACGTATTATTATGATGTCTAAAAATCGTTCTTCAAAAAAAGCTATTCTAAAATATGCTTTGTTTATTCCAGTTTTTATCACCATTGGGTCATTCATTGTAGCATGTTCAAAGGATTCTAAAAATGATTCTATTGAAACACAAGTGGATGTTATGCCCGAGTTTGTGGGTGGGCAACAAGCTATGATTAAGTATTTGACGGATAATATTAAATATCCTGAAGATGCTAAAAAAAATGCCATCGTAGGCACTACATATTTAGGTTTTGTAGTTGAAAAAGATGGTAGTATTTCTAATATTCAAGTTAAAAATACAGCATTACCGCCTTCGATAGATACGGTTCAAACAGTCAATCCAACGACCTACGAAGTAACTACCAGAATAATCCAGAATGATGGTTCTAATATTTTGGATAAAGAAGCTATTCGAGTTGTTCAAACTATGCCCAAATGGTCGGTTGGTAAAAAGAAAGGTCAAGCGGTCAGAACGGAATTTATTTTGCCTGTAAAATTTGAGTTAGAAAGAGTTAATCCGATTATCAATGTTAAAACAAATAGTGCAGATACAATAATTCAAATTGACCCTGTTACTTTGAAAGAAACAATTAGGATTGTAAAGTCTAATTAAAACTATTTTTGAATCTTCAAAATACTCCTCACTCCAAGCGTTGAAAAATGCTTGGAGTTTTTTATTTTTACCAAAAAGAAAACAAACATGGGCAAGTACCCCCTCAGTATTGAGGCAAAAAACAACGTTTTTTTATTGAAAACAAGCATTATTATCTTGTTTTTCCTTCAAGGTTGCGGCTTTGCCGCCGATGTGGTGACAAAAGATGCACTTCAAAACATGACACCTTCGCAAGCCCTCCAACGCTTGATTGATGGCAACGACCGCTTTGTAAAAAATCGTTTGAAGCAATATCGTTTGAATGACCAAAGGTATTATTTGGGTAAAAAAGGAGCGTATCCGCCCGCCGTTATTTTATGTGGCACGGATGCAAAAGTTGCACCCGAACTCATTTTCAACCAAGGCTTAGGCGATGTGTACTGCATACGTGCGCCTGCGAGCATGGTCACGAGCGAATCCATTGGGGCGATGGAATATGCCTGTCAATACATTGGTTCAAAGGTGATTGTGGTGATGGCACAAACCAAAGACCCATTTATTGAGTCGGCTATTGACTACAACCAACAAGGCAATATGGCAGCTATTTTCTATCAAATCAGACCCGTTTTAGAAAATATCAAGCGTGACCCCAATTGGAAACGTTGGAAAAGAGAAGATTTTGTCAACCTTCTAACCAAAGAGTTTTTACTCGTAAACACCGAAAAGATACGCCAAATGAGTCCAATACTGAGGGGCCTACTTGAGCGAGGAGAGATAAATTTAGTGAGTGCCGTTTATAATGTAGAGACAGGGAAAGTCGGTTTTTATAAAGGCGATGAATGAGTTTTTAAATCATTTAAGATTTTTTGAAATGATATTTGATAATATTGAAATTACTAAAAAAGCAACAGCAAGTTACTTTGAAGTCAAAACAAGAGTGATTAAAAGTGAAAAATAAAAAGTTGCTAATATTAATTCTTCCATTAAAAAATAATAACTTTACAACCATATTGCAAACAAAAATTTCGTCAAATTGCACTATTGAAATTAAGCACCTAATTAGAAAGTGAAAAACATAATTTTCACCAAAATACTGAGGGGGTACACGATATAAATTCATACAGACGAAAACATACAACTGAGAAAACTATGCTCGTCAAAACTTATGCTGGCTCCGTGCAAGGCATTGAATCACAAACCATTACCGTAGAAGTGAACGTGGGTGGCAAACCCGCTGACAACACAAAGGGTTTTTATTTTATGGTCGGCTTACCCGACAATGCCGTTCGTGAGGGTTGGCAGCGCATCGAATCCGCTTTGGTGAGTTCCAAATTAGAGATGCCACGCTTGAAAATGGTGGTCAATCTCGCCCCCGCCGACCTCCGCAAGGAAGGCTCTTCCTTCGATTTGCCCATTGCTTTGGGCATTTTGGCGGGAAGCCATCAAATGCCCGCCGACAATCTTGATAAATACATCATCATGGGCGAGCTTTCACTGGACGGTACCGTGCGACCCATAAAAGGTGCATTGCCAATTGCGATTCAAGCCCGTAGAGAAAAATTTAAAGGTGTCATTGTGCCAAAACACAATGCTCGGGAGGCGGCTATTGTGAGTGATTTAGAGGTTTATGGCATCGAAAACCTTAAAGAAGCGTACGATTTTTTCTGTGGAAAAAGTGATTTACAACCCACAATCGTAAACACTCGTGATGAATTTGCTGCTCAAAACCATTATTTCGACGTTGATTTTTCAGACGTGCGAGGACAAGAAAACATCAAAAGATCTTTAGAAATAGCTGCCGCAGGTGGTCACAACGCCATTTTGATTGGCCCACCAGGCGCAGGTAAAACCATGCTTGCAAGGCGTTTACCAACCATTTTACCACCTTTAAGCCTTCATGAAGCCTTAGAAACGACTAAAATACACTCCGTAGCTGGCATTTTGCCACCCGAAACAGCTTTGGTTGCCCGACGACCATTTCGTGCGCCGCATCATACTATCAGCGATGTGGCTCTCGTAGGCGGAGGCTCTTCGCCCATGCCAGGGGAGATTTCATTGTCCCACAACGGGGTTTTATTTTTAGACGAATTGCCTGAATTTAAAAGAACCGTTTTGGAGGTCATGCGTCAACCCATGGAGGAACGACGAGTGACTATTTCAAGAGCGAAAATAACCATTGATTTTCCAGCAAGTTTTATGTTGATAGCCTCCATGAACCCGTGCCCGTGTGGCTATTACAACCATCCAGAAAAAGATTGCGTGTGTGGTTCGAGCATTGTGAAGCGATATTTGAATCGGATTTCAGGGCCTCTTTTGGATAGGATTGACCTTCACGTGGAGGTCGTTCCCGTCAAATTAGAAGAATTGACTAAATACAATGTTCAGTCTGAAAAAAGTGAAGATATTGCCAAGCGGGTCGTCATGGCACGTGACATTCAAAGCGAGCGTTTCAAAGATGTTAAAGGCGTTTATTGTAATGCACACATGCCAAGTCGCTTAGTTCGTGAAGTCTGTCAATTGAGTCCAGAAGGAACAGAGATGTTGAAAACAGCCATGTCTCGACTCAAACTTTCAGCCCGAGCTTTTGACCGCATTTTGAAAGTGGCTCGCACGTGTGCAGACTTGGCAGGCGAGCCAAATATCACAACAGAAAACTTAGGAGAAGCGATTCAATTTAGAAGTTTGGATAGAGAAAATTGGGCAGGTTGATATAGAATTAAAAATTAAAAAAATGTAGAATTAATAAGTTAGCAACGAGTAAATAATAACATGCTCTAATTAAAAAAAAATGAAACACATAGGCACATAGGACACATAGTATTATGTATAAACACTTTATAATCAACACTTTATGTATGTACTGTGTGTCCTATGTGCCTATGTGTTTCAAAAAAAATGACCTATTTATTATTTACTCGTTACTCACTTATTAATTCTATATTTTCAATTCTGAAAACTATCTCACCAAAGTAACGCTGCCTTTGTAAAGCACCTCTTCGCCATCAATAAAGCGAATGATTGCATAAAAAGTGAAGGCATCGGGATTCAATTGCTTGCCATCAAAAGTGCCATCCCAACCTTGGTTTTCAGCATTGAGCGGTATGTTTTTTCCTTCAAAAACTTGACCACCCCAACGATCATAAATCCGCAACTCTTTAACTGAAAATGCTGCTTGATTGCCAAAAATGGCGAAATAATCATTCAATCCATCGCCATTTGGAGAGAACACATTGGGAATAAAAATAGGGCGTATTTTCAACACCTTCAACTCCACATCATCCAAAGCTGAGCATCCAGAACTATCTTGAACGGAAACAGTGTAGGTAGTCGTCAGCAAAGGGCGGGCAGAAGGACGAGGGCAATCGAAACACGAAAGTGTAGAGTCTGCAGGTGTCCATTTATAACGGACTAAGCGAGAAGAAGGCACAACAATCGCTCTCAAATCGGTTGAAAGACCCAACTCAATGGACAAATCGGGCCCTGCATTCACCTGCAACTGCGGAGGCTGAGGCACTTCCACCTCAATGGTTTCACGACAGCCCGTAGAGTCTCGCACGACAACATTATATTTTTTTCCAGGAATATTTCTAAACAAAGTATCTTTTTGAAAACGAATACCATCTATGCTATATCGGAAAGGTGGCGTACCGCCCGTGCCTTTAATTACGAGCGCACCCGTAGAGTCACCATAGCATTTTGTGGGTATAATACTGAGGGGTGTCAATCCAATTTGTGGTGGTTCCGTAATGGTCAGAGGTGTGCCAATGAAACATCCATTACTGTCAACAAGATTAGCTACATAAACCCCTTTTTTTAAATTAAAAACAGTGTCACCCACGGCTCCGTTGCTCCAACTGATGCTGTATTTTCCCACGCCACCCGACGGATAAGCCACGGCATAACCATCAATGCGTCCAAAACATGAAATATTGAAATTATCGACGGAAATACTGAGGGGGGGCGGTTGCACAATGTCAAAAGCATAAAGCCCCTTACAATTGTTGTTATCTCTAATTTCGACCGTATTTTGACC
>JAYTMW010000292.1:0-3580 GCA_043728105.1 Saprospiraceae bacterium
GTGCCTTTGGCTTACACAATTCGTTTCCAAAACACGGGCAACGCCGAGGCGATTAGAGTAGAAGTTTTGGATACCATTCAAGAGAAATTGGATTTGACAGCGTTGGAAATGATAGCGGCAAGCCACAAATTTGAAGTACAAATTGTGCCTGATACCAACAAGGTGAAGCGTACTTATACGGTTGTAAAATGGATTTTTGACAACATCAATTTATTGGATTCTACGGCAAAAGAGGCGTGTAGCCATGGTTTTGTGAAATATACTATCAAAAATATTTCTACCAAAACCAACTACGTGAAAGACAGTATTTTGAACAAAGCGGCTATTTATTTTGATTTCAATGCGCCTGTTTTGACCAACACGGCTACAACGAAATTCTCAACGTTAACGGTGTCAAGTTTAGAGCAATACAATCTTGAATTTAAAGCGTATCCGAACCCAGCGAATGGCTTTGTGAACATTGAGTTGGCGAAGGAAGCGGATGCAACAATTGAGATTTTCAATGCTGTTGGACAGTCTGTAAGTCGTCAAATACTGAGGGGCCTCAATGGACAAGTAGATATGAGTGCATTCCAAACAGGTTTGTATATTTTGAAAATAAAAACCCAAAAAGGAAGCGGTTCTGTCAAGATACATAAAGAGTAAAATGACATCAATCGCCCATATATTGCGTGTATATGCCACGTATCAATAGCGGGCGATTTCAATCGCCTGTGTAATACATAAAACGCAAGGCAGTGGAAACATTGCCTTGCGTTTTTTTATACCCTAAAAAAATTAAAGTGTTAAGATTTATTTTTGAATACGAAAAAAATAAACCCATGCGTTAACATTTTATTAGTAGTGAAAGAACAATCGGATCCTTACATTTTTATCCATTGAAAATCGTCCATTTTCAAGTTTTAATCCTCCTGTTTTCCAGCCGCTAAGTCTCCCGACCGATTCAATTTATTTAATCCATTTATTCAAAACTTAAATCATTTCTATTAAATGAAAAAACTATCGTTGTGGCTTTGTGTCGCATACCTACCTAAAAGCAGATATGTCATTTGGGCGTTTATTTCGTCGAGTCTATTCGCTTTAATGCCGCCCGTATTTTCAAAACACAATTTTTAAATTTGAACTAAAAAAATAAGTGAGATTTGAAGCATTACGCCTTAAATCTCACTTTTTTTGAGCTAATATTGAGAGGTATTGAATGATAAAGTAAAAAAGCCAGAGGCCCACTATTTCATAGAAACTATGCTTAATTTCTAACCAAAACACAAAACTTACGGCCTTTGATTTTATTTTCACAACATTTATTTTATTGAAAACTTGTCATAAGTTCATTTGTTTTTAACCTCCGAAACATATTCGATTGAGACATTATTGTACTCCGCTATTTCTGCATCGGATAATTTACCACCATTTATAGCTTTTTTAACATTTTCAGTTGTTTCTCTTGCCCGTCTTTCAGCGGTTTCTCTTGTAACTCTTTCAGTTGTTTCTTTTACAGCTTCTTTTACAGCTTCTTTTACGGCTTCTTCCTTTCTTTGATTTTCCATTTGAAGCGCAATGGCATTATTAGATAGCGTCATGACGTATGCCATGCGCTCTTCGGGTGTCATGCGACGAGTGTCTAACTCATCTATGGCAATTTTCAACCATTCCTCTGTCCAAAATTGAGGAAACTTGGTTGGCTCTTGTACTGCATGTGCTTCTTTAATCGTAAAAATTAATTTATCTAAATCAGTAATACAATTTTCGGCAATTTTATTGAATTTGTCAAGTTCTACAGTAATAAATGTCATTTGGTCGTCCATTAATCTACCGTCTTGATTTTTCATCGTTCCGATATTATGGTAATATGGTAGTTCGCTAATGCTATGCGACATAATGGCAATACAATAGATTTTGTTCAAATTATCATAAATATATTGCCCTTTCTGAACCATTGTATTCAACTTCTGCAAACCATAAAATTTCAATCGTTGCATGAAAAATTTGAACAGACTTAATTGCATTTCTACGATAAAATGATTGTTCATTTCATCAATGCAACTCATGTCAAATACGCCACTCCTACTTTCTTTGGTTATCCCTTAAAAGGTATTTTTATCAAATGTCACCTCTTTAATTGGAATGGGCGAAGCGATGAGGGCTTGTAGGGCTTTTCTTAAAAAAAGCGTATTGTTCTCATTTCCAAAAGTGACTTTAAAGCCATAATCAGATGTAAATGGAATAATAGGGTGGTTTTCGTTGAGTATGTTATTTTCCATTGTAAAAATTCGTTTTTCAAAGGTAAACTTATTTTCAGATTAGGACTCTATAATTTTAATTTTAGCTTAAAAAATTGGTATTTAGGTTATAAAAAAAACGACCCCCTCAGTATTGAGAGTCGTTTTTAACATTTTATACTAAAAAACCATCATCAAACCAATACAGCTTGCTCCGTTTTCACATTCAACAAATCGCCCAATTTCAAAAATTCCCGTTTCCATTCTGGACTCGGATATGGGCGGGTGCGGCCATCAAATTGTTTCAACAAATCGTAATATAAGGTCTGACTTTTCCAAACATTTGGCTTTACTTTCATGTGGTTTAGGATGTGTAAAACCTCATTCAGCGACTGCATTTTACCCAACGTCATGCCGCCGCTATCTATCGTTTTTAACTCAAAATTGATGCGCTCGCTCGCCGCCAATTTGAAGGCACTTTCATCCGAAAAACCAATGCTCCATTTTTGAAATTCGTTCAAAATACGCTTTAACTCATTGATTGCCAACGAATCACCCATAAAGAAATTCTTTAAATCAATGTTCAAAACGTATTGAACAGCACTTTTGAAAGCCTCTGGAATGGCCACATTCGAGACCAACAAACCACTCATCAACTGATAATTATTTTCATAAATTTTACGAAAAGAAGCCTCAACACTCAACAAGTTTTTCTCCGTTATTTTGTTGATGATGCGTTGTTTTTCTTCCTTGAAAAGCTGCCAAATCGTGAATTTCTCTGGCCCAAAATACTGTTGCAATGAGCCGATAACATCCGCCAAATTTACCTCTTTGAAGGCTTTTGACGTGCGTTCATACATTTCATCGAACAGGTTTTGCTCCATGTTCAAAGAAATATTGCCAATGATATTGAGTTGACCCAAATACAAAACGGCAAAACTGAAATTTTTCTCCGAATGGGTAATTTTTGAACGAACCGTGGTGCGCCCAATCGCCAATATTTGATTGCCCGATTCGATGCGTTCAAAAAATTCACTCGTGGCGATGTAGTTGAAAAACTCCAATTTTTCGGGATATTTTTCAAACAACGAACTCGCCGCATAGTGCATACCCACACGCATCAAATCCACGTGCGCAGGCTTTACATTTTTGTCGTAAACACCGCCGCCGTCTCCAAATTCTGGCAAGTTGCTCGGTGCTTGCGAGAGTCGGAATGTAAATTCTTGCTCCAAATCCAAATCGGCTACTTGCTTTGCATAGTGAATAGCCCGACAAGCATATTGCAAAATTTGGGTCGTTTCTAAACCCGAAATTTCATCAAAAAACCATCCGCAACTCGAAAACATCAAAATAGCGTTGCG
>JAYTMW010000293.1:0-1763 GCA_043728105.1 Saprospiraceae bacterium
GCAAAAAGGCGTACAAAACAGAAATTTCTACGGATTGAAGCTATTTTTGAGAGAAAAATTGAAAATTTTTCTCTCAAAAATAGCTTCAATCCAAAAAAAATTCTTTAAAAACCTTTTTTTGCGCAGCAAAAACAGTGAGTAAATATTATATAGGGTTTTAAAGATAAAATTACTTCAATCCATTTAGTCCTTTTTTAAAGTACGCCTTTTAGCGAAGCTAAAACAGTGAGTAAATACATTAAATTGAAACTACACCCGAAAGCAATATTATAAATGCGAAAAAGATTTTTTATGTGCTGAAATAAATAAAAATCACTTTTTTACTTAATAAATTGATTATCAATCATTTACACAATTTAAAAATTGTTAAATATCTGAATAATTATATTTTTTATATTTTTAAATTAAACAAAACCAATAATTATTGAAAATTATCATGTTTGGCATAGTATTTGTAATTATCAGTATGTGTGTAAGTTTTGGTTAAAGAATTGTAAAATTCGTTTCGTTACCCGTAGAAGTCCTCTGCGGGTTTTTTTTATTTTTGCAGAAAAATAAAGAAAAGCAAAGTAAACTTATGGATAGAATCAAAATAGAACAACTCTGGGACTACTCTGATGACCGCATCTTGATAGATGTGCGCTCTCCTTCCGAATTCAAACAGGCTCATATTCCCAACGCATTGAACTTGCCTTTATTCACCGACGACGAACGGGTGCGGGTTGGCACTGCCTACAAGCAAGTGTCTCCCGAAAATGCTTTATTGAAGGGCTTAGAGTTTGTGGGGCCTAAAATGGCGAGCTTTGTCAAAAAAGTGATAATTTGGTCGCCTCAACGTAAAGTAATGATTCATTGCGCACGAGGTGGCAAGCGGAGTGGTTCGATGGCGTGGCTTTTGAAATTTGCGGGTTTTGATGTCTTGACGGTTGAAGGCGGTTATAAACATTACAGAAATTATGTTTTACAACAGTTTGATAATCAACCACTTAACATGATTATTTTGGGTGGAAAAACAGGAAGTGGTAAGACGGCTATCCTTCAAGAACTGAAAGCACAAGGCGAACAAATTATTGATTTGGAAGCAATAGCGAACCATA
The DNA here is from genome assembly GCA_043728105.1 of Saprospiraceae bacterium. Taxonomy (GTDB): domain Bacteria; phylum Bacteroidota; class Bacteroidia; order Chitinophagales; family Saprospiraceae; genus JAAFJT01. The sequence continues at coordinate 1,098 of JAYTMW010000293.1, forward strand.
AAGGCTCTGCATTTGGCTGGATTGGCGAAAAAGAACAGCCTTCAACTGAACAATTTGAGAATGAGCTTTTTGATGTTTTTAGAAAAATTGACCCTACAAAAAGGGTTTGGATTGAGAATGAAAGCCGCAGTGTTGGGGCAGTTTATATTCCACAAGGTTTTTGGAATCAAATGGATATAGCGCCTCTGATTCACGTAGAAGTGCCATTTGACGCACGGGTGAAGCATTTAGTGAGCGTCTATTGTCAGACCTCAAAAGAGGATTTGATTTTGGCTTTTCAAAAAATTACTAAAAAATTAGGCTTTGATGTCTTGAAAAAAGCGGTTGAATTTGTGGAAAATGGTGATTTTGAATCCGCCGCTGCCATTGCTTTAAAATATTATGATAAGGCTTATACTTATAATCTTGACAACAATACATCGCCTAAAATCATTGTTCTTGATACGCTTTATTTGGATAATTCAACCATTGCCAAACAATTGATTGAAAGAGCAAATAACCTGTAACTTATTGATTTTGAATTGTTTATGAAAGCCGTTGCGTGATTTTCAGCAATTCCGCAAATGGAAAAAATAGAACCACAGATGATACTGATTAAACTGATTTTCAGTGATTTCTTTTGATTTAAACATGATTTTTTAGTTAAAACAGAAAAAAATCAGCGTT
>JAYTMW010000294.1:0-17943 GCA_043728105.1 Saprospiraceae bacterium
ATGATTTTGGGAAATGCGGTGATTGATGAAGAAATAGCGTATCAAGTTTTAAGCAAAAAACAAGAACTTATTGCCAAAGAACACGCCGATATTCGCCTCAAATTCGCTTACATAAAGGAGTGGGTGGCATCGCAAAAATACTTAGAATGGGTTGAGCCACAAGCGGGCGTGGTCTGTTTCCCAAGGGTGAAAAAAGAATTTAGTTTTGATTTTATTAATTTTCAAAAAGCCCTTTATCACGACTATCAAACGGTGGTTGGATATGGTCATTGGTTCGAGCAATCGCAACAATATTTTAGAATTGGGTATGCTTATCCGTCATTAAAAGATTTAAAGACGGGATTAGATTGTTTAAGTCATTGTTTGGTAAAATTTGTTGTGTAATTATGGTTGTAGGCATAGATTTTGCACTACTTATATTATATTATTAAATATTTATTAATATAATGCTAACTAAATTCAAAAACATCCATATCAACTAATTCATGACTCCATTTTTCAAATCAATTCTGTTGGTAGATGATGATTTCGCTACCAACCATTACCACGAAATAATGCTCAAAGAATGGGGCGTTACAGAATCCATTTATAAGTTAGGAAACGGTCAAGAAGCACTTGATTTTCTGCGCACCCATCATTGCGAAAAACCTTCGCTCATTATGTTGGACATTAATATGCCCGTGATGAATGGGTTTGAGTTTTTGGAGCAATATGAATTTTTAGAACCGCACGAAAAAGTGTCTTACGTGGTCTTTATGCTTACTTCCTCTTTACACCCAAATGACGTTGCGAGGGCAGATGATTTTGAAGCACTCAATGGTTATTGCGAAAAACCAATGACCGAGGAGATGGTTTTTGATGTGATTGAAAAGATAAAAAAAGAGCCTATTTGTTTTGTTTAATTCTTTTTAAGCTAAAAAAGGTAAAAATACTGAGGGGCCCTCTAACGGCTAAAAATATAAGATGTAGTAACTAAAAAAGCTCTAACTAATTGAATTTCAATTAGTTAGAGCTTTTTTAGTTACTACATTTTTGATTTAGGCTCAACTACTTACAAAGCCAACCCAGATAAAACCTCTTCGGTCAAAGGCTTAGTCAAATAGCCTGTAACGGATTTGAAGAGAGACGTTTTAAAATGATCTACGCTATGGTCAGACGAACTTAGAATGTATATTTTTACTTTGTCTCTTTTAGACTCATCCATTGCTTCAAAGGCTTCCAAAAAATCAAAACCATTCATCACGGGCATATTCAAATCCAGAAAAATCAGGTCAGGACAAGTGCAATTCTCGTCTCTATTGGCGTGTTCTTCTTGGCATTGCAAGTAGCTTAAAGCCTCTTTGCCATTCAAAACGACCATAATATTTTTAGCAAAACGCATTTCTTCAATCACATACGAATTGTAAAAATTAGTCGCTTGCTCATCATCTATCAGTAATACATTGTTAACTCTACACATAAGCGGGCTTTTTACTGGTTTTGAAATATATGTTAAATGTGCTGCCTCTTGAAAGATCGCTTTCGATTTTTATAGTGCCGCCGTTTTCGGTTACAAGTTTATGGACGATGTAAAGCCCAACACCACTGCCTTCCACGTGGCTATGAAAACGTGAAAACATCTTAAAGAGATTGTTGCCATGTCGATTTAAATCAATACCGATGCCGTTGTCTTCAATTTTTAATTTCAAAAAATCACCTTCCATAGTGGTTGATAATTTGATAATAGGCTTGCGATTTGGTGATTTATATTTTATAGCATTTGAAATCATATTTGATAAAATACTTTTCATATTCGCTTTTGCGAAATCAACATAACTTCCGCCTTCCGTAAAATCGGTTTCGAGGGTAGCTTCATTGCTCCGAATCAATTCTCCGAACTCAACATTGATGTCATCTATTAAATCATTCAGATTCACCTCTTCGCTATCACCATGCAAATTCCGTTCAATGCGGCTGACTTCTAAGAGGTCATAAATGGTGTTTTGAAGTTTTTTAACTGAGTCGTCAATGAAACCCAAGGTTTGCTTCAAAAATGCGTCGTCAGCGGGTGCTCTTTTTTTGACCAGTGTCAAAAGACTCGAAATATTGATAATTGGTGCTTTCAAATCATGGGAAACACGATAAACAAAACTATCTAAGGAATCATTTTTAACTTTCAATTCAGCGTTGAGGCTTTCAAGTTCTTGTTTCTGATCTTCAACAAATTTGGCTTGGTCTAATTCATCCAGCATACGATTAAAAGAAGTACCCAATTCTCCAAACTCATCTCGTTGATCTAACTTCAAACGGAAATTATAATCACCATTTCTAATTTTTTTGGTTGCATTTGTCATCTGTTTTAAAGGATGCAAAAGGCTATGTAAAATTCTGTAAGTGGCAATTAAAGCAAAGAGAATACCTAATATCATTAGAAATATCAAGGAACGTTTAGTCGCTTTTTCAGATTCTATTGCTGCTTTTTCTTGTTCAACGATGAAACCATTCAAAAACGTGAGTGTTTTTTTACACACATTATTGATGTTTTCATGAAGTGTTGTGAACTTACCGACTTTATCGTAGTAAAAGGCTTTGTTGCTAAATTCATTATAAGTACTCAATTGAGTGTAAGAGTCCGTAAAGGCTGCTCTATACTGCTCGATTTGGTCGGCATATTTTTTATGATAGGGCGAGATTGAACCCAAATAAGTAATTTCAATTTTTAGCTTATCATCAGTTTCATAAAAGCGTTTGATTGGAATCATGGGTTGGTTGATGTCTTTTTGTTGCAATTTAAAAACACTCATTTTTGAGGCTTCAATTCTCAACTCTACGAAAGAGGCCATAATGCCCGTGAGACGCACATTGGCAGCTTCCAGTGAGACAGTTATTTCTGTCAACGACTTTTCATTTTTATGCATATTGAAAAGCGTGACACAATTTGGCAAAATTATTAACGCTGATAAAATCGAAAAGCTAATGATTAATCGTGTTTTTATTTTCATACTATTTTTATTTGAAAAAGTAAATTTTGTGACATTATACATACAGTTATTTATCACTACAAAAAAAGAGCCGCTTTTATGAAAAGCTGCTCTTTTTTAAATAATATTTTATTTTAACATAAAACATTGCAATATATACAATGTATTCATTATCAATTGATTACACAATGATTATTCTGACTAAACCATGACAAAAAAATGACAAAATACTGAGGGGTATCAATTGACAAATAACTGAACACCAGCGAAGTGTAAAATCAAGATTAAGGCTCCAACGGCAATACGATACCAACCGAAAACTTTGAAACCGTTGCGTGAAAGGAAGCCGATTAAGCTCCGAATGGCTATCATTGCTACCACAAAAGCGACCACATTTCCCAACACCAATATCCAAATTTGCTCACTACTGAGGGGGGCAATTTTTTCCATCATGCCTTGTGAATTTAGGACTCCTTTAGTTACGCTTTTATAAAACTCGTACCCTTCTTTCAACGAAGCTGCTGCCATAGTCGGCACTGCCAAAAGGAACGAAAATTCGGCTGCGTTTTTACGGTTCAAGCCTTGTGTCAAACCGCCTATAATGGTGGATGCGGAGCGTGAAAGTCCAGGAAAAATCATCGAAAGCACTTGAAAACAACCTACGATAAAAGCGTTTTTGTAACTTATTTCGGGCTGTATATCACGATTATTTTCATTTTTAGCAAACCATTTATCCACAAAAAGCAAAACAATACCACCTAATAACAATACTCCAGCTATCACCAGTGGCTTCTCTAAAACTGCCTTAATATGTTTATAAAAAAGTAAACCAAAAACTGCTGCGGGCAAAAATGCAACTGCTAATTTAACGTAAATATCGAAGCTTTGAAAGAAACGTTTCCAATACAAAATAACGACTGAGAGGATAGCGCCCATTTGAATGACTACTTCAAAAAGTTTGGTAAATTCGTTGCTTTGAATGCCCATTAATGAAGTAGTAATGACCATGTGACCCGTAGAGCTGACGGGCAAAAACTCCGTCAAACCTTCCACGATAGCAATGATAATGGCTTGTAAAAAAGTCATAAATAGTTGATTTTCAATTGTTTATAAAATAGAAAAAGTTTAGAACTTCCATCGAACGCTCTAAACTTGTAAAAATATTGAGTAGTACATTAAATAAGTTTCGGGAATTGACAAGTCCAGCGGACTTGCACATTTATAGAATCTGCGAAAGAGCGATTTCCCTGAGTCCAGCGGACTCGTACATTGGCTCGCTCATGAATGTACGAGTCCGCTGGACTCGAAGAACACATTTCAATTGTTTTTCTACAAATGTATGAGTCCTCTGGACTCTTTAAATTCTTGAAACTTATTCAATGAGTGAGGGGCGTGATTTTATTCCGCCGTTTCAGTATTTGCTTTAAAATCTGTTGTATTGTTTTTGACAAAAATAGCATACACTTCCACTGCCAAACCTGCCAAAATCAAGATGGGTGCAACGATGATGCGCATGGGCGAATAGATGATGCTTTCGTCCCAAACGTCAGGGCTTGGCATCGAACCGCCCGACATGCAAACGAAACCAACCGCCATGATGGCGATGCCAATCAACATCCATTTATAATTCTCACGACCGAACACCAAAGTGTCGTTGCGTTGCCCAAATACTGAGGGGCCCGTGCGTGTACGGTTTACAGGTGCTGTCACACGAGGCGCAGTGGCACGAGGTGCTGTTTCTGTTGGTTTTACGGGTTGAGTCTTATTAGGCTTTGCCATGTTTTTTTTCTAATTGATAGTGGATAATTGATAATTTTAATAACAAATAACTAATTCTACTTTGGCACTTTCAACACACGCCTTTTGTGCGAAGCACAAAAGGCGTGCTTGAGGGTTCTTTTTTCGGATTGATTTAATTTTTGACGTTGAAAAATTGAAAATTTTTCAACGTCAAAAATTAAATCAATCCATTTAGTCCTTTTTTTGTACGCCTTTCATGCGAAGCATAAAACAGTGTGTAGAAAGTGCCAAAGTAGAACTAATAACTAATACAAATCATCTAATCTCATGCGCAAATATTTATTGACTACGTAATAGGTACTAAGCCAACTGATAAACATGCCCAATGCGAGAAGACTTATTATGCTGCCCCAAAATACGGGCGATTTGAGTAAAAGATTGATTTCAGCACCATTTTTTTGGATGAAAAACCAAAGCCCAGCCAACATAACGAGCGCAATTAAGCCGCTGATGAAGCCATAAAGTATGCTCCGTTTTCGATAAGGACGACTGATAAAACCCCACGATGCGCCTACTAATTCCATGTTTTTTATCAAAAAACGATCTGAATAAAGATTGATACGAATGGTATTGTGTATTAACGTAAGGGCTACTATAATAAAAATAATTGCCATGCCTAAAGCTAAAAAACCTAATTTTTTGATGGATTCGGTCAATTCGCCCGCCATGCCTTCGTCCATATATACATCACTCACTGCCAAATTTTCTTTCAAACGTACTGCAATAGCATCTATACTATCTTTTATCATATACTCTGGTTTGAGACTGACGGCGTAACATTCTTGCATCGCCATCGGCATTTCTTCATTTATCAAATCTGCGCCAAAGATTGCCATCATTTCGCCCGCCGCTTCTTGCTTTGAGATAAAACGCATTGAACCGTTTTTGATAAAAGAGGCGTTCGGCAAAGTGGCTTTCAATTGCTCTAAAGCAAGGGAATCTGCGCCATCTTTTATCTCTACTTTCATCAAAATCTTACCCTGCAATTGCTCCGATTGTTGCTTAGCGTAAAGCAAAGCGATAGTGAACGCTCCTAAAAGGAACAATACTAAAGCCATACTCATTATAGCATAAAAATAATTCGTTTTTCTTCGTTTCGACATATTGCGCAGCGTTTGATTACCAAACTTACCGCAAAATTAGAATTTTTAGACAAATTAAGAAGTTAATTGAGGTTAATTATGGTTAAGGAACGAAGAAACAATAAAGGCACATTTTGGGCTTATTCTTTTCCAGTTATATCGGCTATCTTTATCGTTAAAGATGCCCGATATTATCCCCAAAAGATAACCAACCTAACAGAAAAATAATTAAGTCATGCCTTTGGCGTGATGGAGCAAAATGCACCACCGAAAATGCGCTTTTATTATTTCTTCGTTCCTAAGATTCAAACTTGAGTTATTTTTTTAATTTCATAAAGTATAACTGAAAGGCCTGTTACACGTATATATTATTTTCAGATTATTAAAAAATTATCAATTCAAGCCTCAGATTAGCTCGTTTTAAGAATAATTTTTTTAAAATTGCGATTCAAATTAATTAATGTATGACACATAAAACACCAGCGATACAAGAAGTTAAGACAAATTCGAGATATATCCACCGTGATGTGAGTTGGTTATCGTTCAATTATAGGGTTTTGCAAGAGGCAAAAGATCCCTCAGTGCCACTGTTTGAACGCATCAAATTTTTGGCGATTTACTCTTCCAATTTGGACGAATTTTTTAAAGTGCGAGTGGCACAACACCGCAATTTGATTCGGATTAGTAAAAAAACGAAGAAGGAACTCGATTATAGTCCAAAGGAAATTTTAAGAGAAATTCATAAAATAGTCAGCAAGCAACAAGAGGAATTTAGCCGCATTTTTATCGAAGAAATTATCCCTGAATTGCGGCAACACAATATTTTCCTCCTTCGCCGCTTAGATATGAACAATGAGCAAAGGGAATTTGCAGAAAACTATTTCCGTGAAAACCTCATGCCTTTCGTGCAGCCCGTGTTGATGGTTAAAGGTAAAATTCGTATTTTTTTGAACAATGGAGCGTTGTATTTGGCTGTCTCCCTGTTGTCGAAAGAACGATATACCGATAAAACGGAGTACGCCATTGTCAAAATCCCGTCGGATTATTTGCCTCGTTTTGTGGAGCTGCCTTCGCAAAATGGTCGCCACGAACTCATCATGCTCGATGACCTTGTGCGCCAAACTGTCTCACAACTTTTTCCTGGTTATGAGATTGCGGACACCTACTCCATCAAGCTCACACGAGACGCTGAACTCTACATTGATGATGAATATGAAGGCAATTTGATACAAAAAGTGAAGCAAAGTCTTCTAAAACGCAACGTTGGCCCTGCGTCTCGTTTCGTTTTTGACCGTTCGATGCCTCGTTCGTTTTTGACATTTTTGGCTGATATGTTTAGTCTCGAAAACGTGGACATGTTGCCCGAAGGTCGTTATCACAACAATTTCGACTTCTTCAAATTTCCTGATTTTGGCATTTCGCAACTCAAATATAAATCCCTCACGCCGCTGCATTATGCGCCTTTGGAGCAAGCCCCCGACTATTTCGATGCCATTGCCGAGCGTGATCATCTGATTCATGTGCCTTATCAGAGCTACGAATCAGTTGTTCAGTTTTTTGAGCGTGCATCGAAAGACCCCTCAGTATCACACATCAAAATTGTGCAATATCGAGTGGCGAAAAAAAGCCGCATCATGCAAGCCCTCATCAACGCCGTGAGGGCGGGCAAACAAGTGAGTGTGTTCATAGAAGTAAAAGCTCGATTTGATGAAGAAGCGAACTTGAAATGGGGTGAAACCTTACAAAATGCGGGTGTTTCGGTCTATTATTCGATGCCAGGGATAAAAGTTCATTCAAAATTGGCACTTGTTACACGCAAGGAAGGAAAGAAAAATAAGCTCTATGCCTACCTCGGCACGGGCAATTTTAATGAAGATACGGCCCGCATTTATTCCGATTTTGGCATGTTTACAGCCGATGAACGTTACACAAAAGAAATGTCGCAGCTTTTTGATTTCCTTGAAACGGCGGATAAAACGGAATGTGAGCAACCATTTAAGCACCTTTTAGTCGGTCAATTTAACCTCCGAGAAGGCTTGGTCTCAAAAATTGATCGAGAAATTGCCAACGCAAAGGCAGGCAAACCCGCTTCCATGATTCTAAAAATGAACAGTTTTGAGGATACCGAAATGATGGAAAAAGCCTACGAGGCCTCACAAGCGGGTGTGAAAATCGAACTCATCATCAGAGGCATTTGCGGCATTGTTCCACACGTGAAAGGCATGAGCCAGAACATCAATGCTATCAGTATTGTGGATCGGTTTTTAGAACACTCACGGGTTTTTATTTTCCATAACGACGGAAAAGAAGAGATATATTTGGCATCCGCTGATTTTATGACCCGTAATTTGAGTCATAGGGTCGAAACGGCTTTTCCAATTTATGACGAAAATTGTAAAAAACTCGTCCGAGATGTCATTGATTTGCAGCTAAAAGACAATAAAAAAGCCCGCATCATCAACGCTACTTTGACCAACGAATATAAAAAAGATAAGAGTGATATGTCCATTCGATCGCAAATGGAAACGTATTTTTATTTCAAGCATTTGACAGAAGAGTATCATGCTACCCATAGCGTGCCTTATCCCGAGCCTCAACAGGCCCCTCAGTATTTGGAGAAAAAAAAGAAGAAAAAATCTAAATTGACTTGAGGTAGTAACCTTTAAAAAACAAAAGGTCTTTTTTTTTGAAACAAATAGGCATATAGTACATATAGAAATTATATAAAACATTGATTATCAATGTTTTATAAATTCATAATTTATCATTCCAGCAATCCCGTATATGACCAAATAGAACCACAGATGCCACAGATTTAACAGATTAGGACTGATTTTCTTACATCTTTTTTCTTAAAAATCACTGAAAATCAGTATAATCAGTTAAATTTGTGGTTCTATTTGGTCATATACGGAATTGCTGTGTGTCCCATGTGCCTCGTATGTGTTAAATTTTCGGCTTACAAGTAATTGTTAAAAAATCACGCTACAATCTCATTTTTCTTAACCATAATCTCATAAAAACGGGCCGCTTCGGTGTCAATTCTATCCTTCGTTTCCAAATCTGTCCGCATCAAACCGAAGCGATAAGTTGGGCCTAAATCCCATTCAAAATTATCGAAAGTGGACCAATGAATATAGCCTTTTATATCTACACCCTCACGAATAGCCGTGTGTATGACTTTCATATAATCTTTAATCGCTTGAATCCTGACGGCATCATCTTCGGTGCAAATACCATTTTCAGTGATGATAATTGGTTTTCGATATTTCTTATGAAAACGCCTTAAAATGGTTAATAAACCTTCGGGTTTATAAGCCCACATTTTATCGTGAGGAATACCCAATTTGTCTAACTTGCCGGGGCGATGCACTTCCGAAATAGGGGAGGGGTCAAACAAAATGTGTGCATAATAGCTCAATCCCCAAAAGTCGCACCGCTCAAAATGCCTTGCAGCTCTTACATTGAACCACCAATCTGTGAATTTAGCGGCAGGAATACCCAAAATATTTTGACCCTCAAAAGTAGCTGTATTGAGCGAAATACCTACGGGTTTGCTCTTGTCATGCACTTTGAGCATCGTGTAAATCGTGTTATGGGCTACACTCATGTTAGAAAGAACTTCGTTGGCTTTGCGATAGCTTTTTTTATGGGGCGGAAAATTGCCCAACATATAAGCATTCATGGCATACACGTTCGGCTCGTTGAAGGTGTTCCAGTAAGATGCATATTTTCCAAAATGATGGATACATTTTTTAACAAAATCCGAAAATAAACCCACGTTTTCCTCATGAAGCCAACCGCCTTTTTGTTCAAACCACATCGGGTTGGTAAAATGATGTAAGACGAACATTATTTTGACACCTCGCTTATTGAGCTTATCAAAAAAAACGCGATATTCTTCGACCACATCGTGATGAAACATCCCCAAAGGCTCAGTTTGTAACCTCGCCCAATCTACCCCGCAACGATACACCGAGCCAAAGCGACAAATGTGTTCAAGATCTTCATCACGGCGTTTCTCGTGATCGCTCGTGCGGTCAAAAATGTAGCCATCCTTTGATTTTAATCCTTTCCAATTGTGATCAGAAGCTGTTTCAATTTGAGCCGCAGCGGTGGACGTTCCCCAAAAAAAATCATTCGGAAATTGTAGTAGCATGTTAATAGTTCTCGTTAAACTGTATTTTTTTCTTCTTTGCAATGATACGATTTTTTAGAAAAACCAAAGCAAAGTTGATAAGAATAGATATTTTTTGTTTGCAATTGGAGTTAGGTGATTGTTTTTTTTTAATTAAAATTAGAGTCCCCCCTCAGTATTTTTACCCCAAAATCAAATACTTTCAAAAAACAATAAAAACTTTCCCCTTCCCGACTTATTTTTGCAAACTTGAAGACAAGATGACAAGATTTTTTAGATTTACAAGATTGTAAGTGTAACGAGATTTTTTCTGTTAGAAAAGTAGAATGATATTGTACCAATTTTTTATCAATCAAAAATAGACAGTAATGAGAGATTAGGAATCTTGTAAATTCTAAAATCCTGTCATCCTGTCCATCAAAAGCAAAGAAGATATGTCAGTTGAAACTAAATCTCGTTTGAGTAGCCTTGTGCGCAACATTGCGGAGAGTGAAACTTTGAAAATGGCACAAATGGCTCGTGACTTAAAAGCAAAAGGACACGATGTTATCAGTCTTAGCCTCGGCGAACCCGATTTCGATACGCCCGACCACGTGAAAATGGCCGCCGTGAAAGCGTTGAGCGAAGGTTTTACAAAATATACACCCGTGCCAGGTTCGGCTGATTTGTTGGATGCAATTTCAAAAAAATTTAAGCGGGATAATGACCTTGATTATGCGCCGAATCAAATCATTGTGAGTAATGGCGCAAAGCAATCTATCTGCAATGTGGCGTTTTCTTTGCTTGAAAAAGGCGATGAATGTATCATTTTTGCGCCATATTGGGTCAGTTATATCGAAATTGTGAAGATGACGGGCGCAACGCCCATCATCGTGAGTGCAGGTGTTGAGCAAGATTTCAAAGTGTCAGCCGACCAAGTAGCAGCGGCTATTACGCCCCGCACGAAGATGGTTTTATTCAGTTCGCCGTGTAATCCGACGGGCTCGGTGTTCGATAAATCGGAGTTGCGGGAGATTGCAGAGGTCATTTCGAAGCATAAAGACATCACGATTGTGTCGGACGAAATTTATGAATACATCAATTACGTTGGGGCGCATTGTTCCATCGGTTCATTCGATATTGTGAGAGACCAAACGGTAACTGTGAATGGTTTTGCGAAGGGATTTGCGATGACGGGCTGGCGTTTGGGCTACATCGGTGGGCCAAAATGGATTACGGATGCCTGTAACAAACTGCAAGGGCAATACACGAGTGGGGCCAATTCTTTCAGTCAAAAAGCGGCGGCGGTGGCTCTGAACAGCGATCTTGCACCGACTTGGGAAATGCGGGATGAATTCAAAATCCGTCGAGATATGGTGGTGAGTTTGATGAGCGAAATTCCTGGATTCAGAGTGCCAAATCCACAAGGGGCTTTCTACGTTTTTCCAGACATCAGCGATTATTTTGGCAAATCTGACGGTACAACCACGGTCAATAATGCCGATGATTTCTGTGACTATATCATGCAATCTGTGTTCGTCGGCTTGGTCAGTGGCAATGCTTTTGGTGATCCAAATTGTTTCCGTTTGAGCTATGCCGCGAGTGAAGCGCAACTGCGTGAGGCGATTAAGCGGATAAAAGAGGCTTGTGAGAAGTTGAAATAAAGGTTTTTTACACGGATTGAAGGATTAAACTGATTTAGGATTTTTTTTAATCCTTCAATTAAATTAACCCTTTAATCCGTGTAAAAAAGTTAAAAATACTGAGGGGGTGTCTTTGAAAAAGACACCTTTTTTTTGAAGACGATTGAAAACACAATCACTCAGCACGGTTCATCTTTCAATTTATTTTATATGGTGAATGTCTGATATTTTTTGTATTTTTGTTTTAGAAAGAAAAGATTTTTAAAATCGAAAACGCTCAATAGACATGATTAAAATTATCCTTCGTTTGACCCTTTTTGCATCCTTAATATCTTTAATCGCTTGTGACAAGCCTTGCGAATCATGCACTATTTTGATTTACGACGAATGGGGCAATCCAGCGGGTGAATATAGATTAGGCACTGAATCAGAATGCGAAGCAGCTAAAATGAATGTTGGGCTTCCTGTTGAATATAGACAAGAAGTGTATTGTCAATAAAAACAAAGGTATTTTTTCACTACTCACTACTACTCACTACTCACTAAATATCATCATTAAACCGATAACCCACGCCCCAAGTGGTCAGAATATAAATCGGGTTGTGAATATCCAATTCAACCTTCATACGAAGGCGATTGATGTGCGAATTGACGGTATGCTCCAAGCCTTCAAACTCATAGCCCCAAACATTATCCAGCAATTGTTGGCGAGAGAAACTACGCCCAGGCTTCTTAGCGAGCGTGTATAAAAGGTCAAATTCTTTGGGTGTCAAATCCATGCGTTCCCCCCTCAGTATCACTGTCCTATTTTCAATATCCATGGTCAAATCTGGAAAAGTCAAGACCTTACCGCTTTTCATCAAATCGGCATTAGTGGCTTGCGTGCGTCTCAAAACCGCTTTTACCCGTGCCACTAACTCCTTGACACTGAACGGTTTAGTGATATAATCGTCGGCTCCTATTTCTAAACCCACAACAATATCATTCTCCTCGCTTTTTGCCGTCATCATCATGATTGGGACATATTTTCGATGCTTTCTGATGTTTTTGCAAATGTCAAGTCCCGACATTTTCGGAAGGTTAATGTCTAAAATCAAGAGATTAAATGTCTCACGCATGGCACGGTCGTGACCCGCCATACCATCATTTTCGATGGTGACATCGCAGCCCACTTCTCGTAGGTTGATAGCAACTAATTCCGCAATGTGTGGGTCATCTTCAACGATTAATATCTTTTCCATAAGTTTAATATATGATGAGTTATAAATGATGAACGATGAATTGTCTGAAAAGCTATAAAAATATGATGCAAATTAAATAAAGAAAATTCACAAAATCATCACGAGATTGGTTGAGGTTAGTTTAATTAATTTTAATAAAAAAAAGTTAATTAATCACTTTAACTATATGGACTTAAAAGTTTTTTTAATCTTTGCTAAAATATTGAAATAATAACACAGACCCCTCAGTATTTGAGCCTTTTTGGGTGTTCACCAAATCTAATTTTATTATACTATTAAACTAAAATCAAACGCATGTTGAAAAGAACTTTACTCTACTTATTGCTTTTTTCAAGCTTTATGGTTGCGCAAGCACAAACTAAGACGACTAATTACTATCAAAAAGTTTTTTATAATGATACGTCAATCATTACTTTCAAATCGGTTGTTTCTAATCCTGACGGTTCTCACGTGATTTTAGGCGACTATCAAAACGCTACCAACAATGGCGATTTGGTTTTAATGAAAACCGACACTTTAGGTAATGTTGTTTGGTCAACGGTCATCGGAAATGACAGCACCGAAGCGGGTCAGTCACTTGCTCGAACGCCCGATGGAGGCTACGTTTTTTCAAGTGATATTACAGACCCAAGAGATTTTTTGAATGTGAAAATGGAAGTTGGAAAAGTAGATTCTCTCGGCAATTTGAAATGGGGTTCTATTTTTGGTGGCAAAGAAGGCAATCAATCCAATGGTATTTCTGTTTTGGGCAACGGAAAAATAATTGTGGCGGGTAAAGGCACCAAAGATGGGGATGCTTTTAGTTCAGGCTACTCTTTGACGCTTGACCAAAATGGCACACCCGACAATGGGTTGTTTTATAAAAGAGGAAATTTTCAAGATTTTATCTCGTCGGCTCAACAGACCTCTGATGGCGGCGTAGCTTTGGGAGGCTCTACTTGGTCTTATTTAACGTCTCCTTCTTATTTCGACCCAATGTTGATTAAGCTAAACACAAAAGGAGACACCGTTTGGACAAAAAGATATACCATGCCAAATACGCAATTTGCTTATTTGATGCGGGTTACTCGTCAAAATGATTTCCTTTTGGGTGGTCAATTGGCAGTGAGTGACACATATAGAGGTACTTTTTTGTTGAAAGCTAATTCAAACGGTCAGTTTAAATGGTGTAAAGGTTATACTGCTTTTCCTAATTTGGATAAATATTTTCAACGCATTTATGACATTGCGCCAATCAAAGACGGGTATGTTGCAGCGGGCATTATTAGAGATGGCACGACCGATAGTATAAAAATAAAAAGTTTTTACTCAGGACTTGATACCATAATAATAGGTGCCAGAACCAAAGGTTTTATGATGAAAACGGATACGGCGGGCAATGTGCTTTGGTCAAGAGTGTATGCGGACACTGTGTCGGCTAATTATTTGGGCAGTAGGACAACCGAATTTTCGAGCATCATTCCCACCTTTGACGGTGGTTTTACCTTAGTTGGTACCACTTTTAGCTACGGTGCGAAACGAGGTGGTGGCATCTTAATTCACGTTGACAAAGACGGTTATATGGGCAGCGCAAATAGTTGTAATATCACAAATCCGTTGACATGGTCAATAAGAAACTTTGACTCTGTGGATTCATCGGGTACAAATATTGTTGAAAGTGGTGATGAAAACACCTTAAAATTAAGAAAGTCCACGCTGCCATTTAAGAAAAATGATCTCTGCAATGCCAAAGGAACGTACATTCCAACAACTGGATTGAAGGATGAGTTACTGCCAGAAAGTGCCGTAAAAATCTATCCAAATCCGACCCGTGATGAGTTGTTCATAGAGTTTTTGAGAAGCAATAACGCACAAACAAAAGTGACAATTTTTGATCTAACAGGTCGCATCATTCACACTGAAAAATCGAATTCGGAAGTTTTACGCATCAATACCCCTCAGTTTGCCAGAGGTATTTACTTTGTTAGGGTAGAACAAGAAGGTCGTTTTTTAACTAAGAAGATTGTTGTACAATAAATTGCATTTTAAAAAATATGAAAATCCACGAGAGCTAACCAGTTCTCATGGATTTTTTTTAGGCATAACTCTTTGATAATCAATGTGTTATCAGTGATTAAGATTTTTTTGAAGAAAAAAAATACGCAAAAAATTTGAATCCCAAAAAAGAGAGCTTATCTTTGCATCGCTTTCGAAGGAAAGTTGTTATTGGCTCATGGTGTAATGGTAGCACAACAGATTTTGATTCTGTTTGTTAAGGTTCGAGCCCTTATGAGCCAACGAGGGGTAAGAACGTCGGTGTAGTAACTTAGGTTGCTTACCGGCGTTCAAATTAATTCTTATTTTATTTAAATAAAAGCAAATACAAAAAAGCATTTTGACCATTACAGTCAAAATGCTTTTTGCGTTTTACCCCCTCAGTATTTTTACGTTTTCTTTCATACTTTTTATACCTAAAAAAACAAGTATTGGGAAAACCATAAAACTCGCCATGTTGTAGTAAAAAGCCTCCGTAAACTCCCCGTGTAGTAAGTGCATGACCCCACGAGTCGTTCCACAACCATAACATTCTGCATCAAAAAGCGTCACCGAAAGGCATTTTGAAGTGCCACTATCGAAGTAATCGCTTGGCAAAATGAGTAAAACCAAAGGTATTGCGATACCCAAAATGATTTTAGCGATGGCGAAAATGCGGTTATAGTTTGTTTTCATAATCACTGCCATCGGCTGGTTTTAAATCGCCTGTGGCGATGCGGATTAAATCAATCAAAGCCCAAATGCCGCAGCCTCCAACAGTCAAAAGTTGGATAATGCCTACTGCCGTGTAACCCAAATAGAAACGATGAATACCTAACAAACCGACAAGAAACACCAATATCAAAGCAATTCCCTGGCTTTTTGGTTCGTCTCCGTTGCGGTGTTGTTTTTTCAGGGCTTTTTTCATTTTCCATTGCATGAGTTTCAAGCCAATGGTTTGTTTGAAACTCAATTTTTTGCCCGTCATTTCCTTAATTTTCTTAGGCGTTAGGGCTAATAAATCCGCATCTGTTTTGATGGAAAAATTGCCTAATTGTAAAGATTTTACATCGGGGCGGTCACTCAATTGGGTTTGCTGGACGACAATGGCGTTGGCTTGTGGCATAATGAGCAACCCAAAACAAAGGACAAGGCATACGAGAGAAAGTTTTTTCATGACATAAAGTTTTAAAAATAAATGCCTACTCTATTGGCTTTTCGGCATCCGCCTTTTATTTTATTGATGCTAAATTCATCAACTATATAAATGACAAATGCCCCCTACGGCTACCCCCTCAGTATTTTTGGGTTTAAGATTTCTTTAATAGATACAGGATTTTTTTTAAGTTTATGTTAACAATCAAATAAGGGAGGCCCCTCTGTATTTCTCCCTTTTTTACATAAAAAAATGCGTTACAAGTGTCACTTGTAACGCATTTTTTATATGTATAAAATATTAAAAATTAAATAGTTATGACCTGAATTTTTTATAAAAAGATTCAAGGTGCAGAGCATCGCAATATTTGTAGCTGAATCTACAAAAAAGCCAGACAAATATTACGGTGCGCTGCACCTTTCGGAAACTAACTTAGCTTTTCTGCTACAAATATTGCGGTGCGCTGCACCTTAAATTTTTATAGGAAAAAACGTTGTAGTTATGATTAAATAATCACTAATCATTCAACTTCAAAACTTCGATGAAAGCACTCTGCGGCACTTCCACCGAACCGAACTGACGCATCTTCTTTTTACCTTCTTTTTGCTTCTCCAAAAGTTTCCGTTTACGACTCACGTCACCACCGTAACATTTGGCTGTAACGTCTTTACGCATGGCTGAAATAGTTTCACGAGCAATGATTTTTGCGCCAATGGCGGCTTGAATCGGAATCATAAATTGGTGGCGTGGAATCAATTCTTTCAATTTTTCGCACAACCTGCGACCCATGTATTCTGCCTTCGTGCGATGCACCAATGCCGAGAACGCATCCACATTATCGGCGTTGAGTTTGATGTCCATTTTCACAATGTCCGCCTCTCGATAGCCGATTGGGTGGTAGTCAAACGAGGCATAACCTCTTGAAATTGACTTTAATTTATCATAAAAATCAAACACAATTTCAGCCAATGGCATCTCAAAAGCCAATTCCACACGGGTGGGTGTGAGATAGGTTTGCTTTTGCAAATAACCCCTTTTATCCATGCAAAGTGACATAATTGTACCGATATACTCTGGTTTTGTAATGATTTGCGCACTGATATAAGGCTCTTTCACGTATTCCAAAGCCGATGGGTCGGGCAATTCTGCGGGTTGACGCACCAAATATTCCTCCGCACCACGCTTGGTTGTGCGAGCATAATACGACACGTTTGGAATGGTCACGATGATTTCTTGATTGAACTCACGACGCAAACGCTCGGTCACGATTTCGAGATGCAACATACCCAAAAAGCCACAACGGAAACCAAAACCCAAAGCTGCTGATGATTCCGCTTCAAAAATCAAGGACGCATCATTGAGTTGTAGTTTTTCCAAACTATCTCTCAAATCCTCAAAATCGTCGTTATCAATGGGGTAAAAGCCCGCATAAACCATTGGTTTTACCTCTTGAAAACCTTGAATGGCTTCCAAAGTTGGTCGAGCAACCGATGTGATGGTATCTCCCACCTTTATTTCCTTCGCCGTTTTGATGCCCGTGATGATGTAGCCCACATCGCCCGCCGCCACGCCTTCATCTTGCGGCATGAGACTCATTTGTAGGATACCGACTTCATTGGCTTCATATTCTTTGCCCGTGTGGAAAAAGCGGACTTTATCCCCTTTTTTCAATAGACCATTTACCACACGAAAGTATGCGATGACACCTCTAAATGAGTTGAAAACGGAGTCGAAAATCACGGCTTGAAGTGGTGCTTTTGGGTCGCCGAGGGGGGCAGGAATACGAGCGACTACGGCATCCATAATCTCTTGAATACCGATACCCGTTTTGCCCGAAGCCAAGACAATATCTTCTTTTTTGCAGCCAATAAGGTCAATGATTTGGTCAGACACCTCGTCAATCATGGCGGCTTCCATGTCTATTTTGTTCA
>JAYTMW010000295.1:0-2161 GCA_043728105.1 Saprospiraceae bacterium
CAAAAACAACTTCCGTAATTTGACGAAATACAATCCGTTTATTTTCTCTAAACAAACGATTAAAAATACGGACGTTACAGAGTATTACGGCGGTGTGAAAGGCGCAGTCAGTGGCTTTGAATATTCAGCGCAAACGGGTTGGAGTAGAAACAAAAATTTGGCTCTTTTCCTCTTAGATTCGAGCGATGCGAGAAACCGTTTTAACGTGGTTTATGATACTGTCAGCATTTTCAACATCAGAGGTGCGATAACGTTCAAGCCGATAACGGATATGGAATTGACGGCTACGGTCAGTCAAAATGTTTACACGGCGGAAAAAGAAAAAGCGGCGTGGGGTTTGCCTTCATTGGATATGAATATTGGGGCAAAATATAAAATTTTAACCAACACAAAATCCAACACAACGGCATCATTGAAAGCGAATCTTTTTGTGCAAAATGGTGTGAATGTGAAGAAATTCGACGGCACTTCGGAGCGTTTGAATGCCTTGGTGGATTTGAGTTTGGGTGGCGAGGTATTTTTTACAGAGAATATTGGTGTGTTCTTGGATGTGAATAATATTTTGGATAACAAGCGGCAACGTTGGCAGAATTTGCCGATTTTTGGTTTGAATATTTTGGGTGGTATTTCGGCGAGATTTTAATGTGTAGCGGCTGATTTATCTGCCGTCATGTAGCGGCTGATTCATCTGCCGATTAAAATATTTAGTGCGGCAGATAAACCTGCCTGCCGGTAGGCAGGTCAGCCGCTACAAGGAGGCCCCTCAGTATTTGTATAAAAAGCCTTTTGAGTGTGTGACTCAAAAGGCTTTTGGTTTTTTAAGTACATATATTGAAGGATTTATGACCCCCTCAGTATTTTTCAAAAAACAAAAGTATGTTAGACTAATTCATTTCAAAAGCCGTGTTTTATTGATAAAAATGATATACTTTTGTGTAACAATAGTTTTTAAAAATTTCATCGCATAAAATAATACGCTCATGTCTCTTGTATTGCAAATCAATCCTTCGCTTGAAAAAAGAATGCGCCAAAATGCCATTCAAAAAGGTATAGAATTGAGCCAATTTGTTGTTCAGATTTTGGAGTTGAATTTTCCAGAGGAAAAGCCAAAGCCAAAAACCATTGCTAAACAAGAAGCGCAATTGTTGCAAAAAATAGAGTTAGCCATTCCTGTCGAAACGTGGGAACGCTACCATATTTTGAGAGCCAAACGGCAAAATGAAACCATAAATGCCACAGAAACGGCTGAATATGCTGCCATCACTCAAAAAATAGAAGCTGCAAATGTCAAACGTTTAGCTGCCCTAATAGAATTAGCGACTTTAAGAAAGGTTAGCTTAGATGAAGTAATGAACCAACTTGGACTAACACCAACAGACAATGAATAAATCACTACGTAAACGCATCAAAGAGAGAGCGAAGTATTTATGCGAATATTGTTTGAGTCCAGAACGTTTTTGAACATCTTACTATGAAGGTGACCACATTACACCACCCTCAGCGGGAGGAACAGACGATTTTGAAAATTTTGCCAATGCTTGCGGTGGCTGCAACAACAATAAATCCAATCATACTCAGGCGATTGACCCTATTTCGGGTCAAATTTCTCCGCTTTACAATCCACGTATTCACATTTGGGAAGACCATTTTGGTTGGAATGAAACTTATACTTTGATGCTTGGTATTTCGCCCATAGGTCGTGCAACTATCAAAAAATTGAAATTGAACCGTGAGGAAGTGGTCAATTTAAGAACTTTATTGATTTAAGTGGGTTTGCATCCGATGTAAATGAGTGCAAAAGGATTTATAGGGTTTATGTGAGGCTTTCTTTTTTGATGATGCGGTTGATTCAGCATACCATATTGGATTTGCATGTGAGACATTTTTTTTTTAAGAAAATAAGAAAGAGGTAGTTTCCCCCCGCTTCGATTGAACATGTCAAGTCATTGGAAGGTTTTGTAGCTTACGGATTTATCCGAACCCGTCGAGACGGATAAATCCGACCTGTGCGATTAAAAACATCTATCATCTTGAAACCACCGATTTCAATCGGTGGATAGAGGTATGCTCGACCGACATCTATCTTCTTTTCAAAAACATCACATCTAAGCGTGCAGGATGTGATGTTTTTGAAAAGAAGATAGATGTGTTTTGTGGTAAT
>JAYTMW010000296.1:0-4576 GCA_043728105.1 Saprospiraceae bacterium
AACTCGTGCATGAGGTCGTGCAAAGTGGTTTTTCCATCAGTTGGTTTTTGACCGCATTGAGAGCAATTTTTGTCAAACTCCGAAAGCGGATAGTGACAATTTAGACAGTATGGATGGTGTTTTTTGTTTGATTTATGACTCATATACAAGTTATTATTTAGAAAACAGAAGCATGATAAAGCATTAGACAAGCAAAATACTGAGGGGTCAAAACATCGCCGCAGAAATAACAATACTTACGAAAGTAGCAATAAAACCAATTAAAATATCTAAAAAAATGACGGCAAACATTTTCCAAACTCGGCTTTTTACTTCACCATAATATTTATCTAAAGCCAATGGAGTATAGACAAAATGAAAAAGTAAAAAAGCAACACCACTTAACGTTGAGGATAACCAAACCGATGAAGAAAATAAATTTGGCAACATGGTTAAAGCATTCAGAAAGAAATAAGCACTTGACATGTGTAGCCAAAATACCAAATGCTCTACCATCAATCGTTTTTTGTACAGAAAACTCATCAGCCAAGCCATGGGGAAAAGGGCTATGATATTGCCCCAAAACATTTTGCCATACATGAAACCAAAGAAATTGCCACCGTCTTGAATGAATCGTGCTGTTTGTTTCAAAATAATTGTTTGTTTCCAATTTTTTGGTTGATATTTTTCCATTAATTCATCGCCCGATAAAAGTTCAATATCCATAAAGCCAACGTACATACCCATAAGTGGGATGCCTTCGGGGCGGTTGTCAGCGTCATTCATTTTGAGTTCGGTATCTGTGACTAAGGGCTTAAGTCTAAGATTATCTTGAAGCGTATCTTTTTTTGTTCTTTTGCCCCAGATGATGGAAGCGAACGAACTGCCAGCTTCTTTGCTTTTTTGATAGGTCTTACTCCTTTGGGTATCATTTTGAGCTTGCTTTTTGCCCACGTCAAATCCTCTTTTAAATGAAGAAGTGCTATCGGTCATATTGTTTTCTAAGATTTCTGTAAAATCTCTTTTTGCTGCTTTCACCATTCTATTTTGTATGGTATCAATAAATGCTTCCGATTTTGGGTTAAGCGATACCAGATCAGTGGTTATAGTATCCATTCGCTCTATTATTTTGCGTTGGAAGGCTTGGTCACGCATACCATTGAGGGTCGTTTTGACGGTTTTTGCAACCGATTTTGTGGACACAACTGACATCAAAATGTAAAGACCGCCAATCACAAAGAGCAATTGAATGGGATGCACAAAACGTTTATGTCGTCCTTTAAAAAACTGTTCGGTTAGTTTTCCAGGATTGAAAATGGCAAAAAGGGTGTTGAAAATCTTTCCGTCCACGTGTAGCCAAGAGTGAACGAACTCATGCCAAAGGTCGTGCATAGTTGTTTTGCCGTCGGTGTTTTTCTGACCGCAGTTGGGGCAAAAACCATCAAACTCTGCCGTCGGATAATGGCAGTTGAGGCAATAAGGTGAATGGCTATGTTTGTGGTGATGGCTCATTATGGCGTTGTTATACGATGATTTTTTATTTAGGCTAAAAGTACAATTTAGATGTATGGTTGCTTCAAAAAAATAGACTAAATGCTTAAAAAACTATAAAAATATGATGCCTTCGGCTTCATCAAGCTCTGCATGACTGAGGGGCCTCCTCGCTACGAAACGAGAGACCCCTTTTATTTTAAATTAAGAATTAAACTGATAACTCAACTCATAACTCATAACTACTTTGTTTCATCCACTAAAAAGCACGAAGCACCCGCCAAAAGCAAACAAACACCCGCTAATACTAAGGCGTTGCGAGGATCGTCACCTAAAATGGATTTGTAGAACAGTGGCACGGTTAGCATACCAATAAATTGCGGTACGCATATAAAGCCGTTGAATATACCCATATATACACCCATGCGCTCGCCTTTTACGGAACTCGCCAACATCAAATAAGGCATGGACATAATGGAACCCCATGCCAAACCGACAACGCCCATGCCCACTAAATAGACGTATTTATCATTTGAGATAAGCATCATAAAGAAGCCTAATGCGCCAATTGTTAAAAATAAAGCGTGGGTTGCTCGACGGCTGCCTATCATTTTTACTATAAATGGTATAAATATAGAAATGATAAAACAGGTGATGCTGAACGTCGCAAAACAAAATCCACCCCATGCAGTGCCTTCCTCAAAACCCGCTTTGTTCGCTTCGGGACTCGGTGCATTGAACGCATATTTTGCGACTGCCAAAGACAGATATTGCCACATCAAAGGCAGACCGTACCACGTAAAAAACTTGACCCACCACAGTTGGCGCATAACCTTCGGCATTTCGGAAAGCGACGCTAAAATCTCTTTGAAAACAGGCAACCACAAGACACCGTACATGACGGCAAATATACCACCTGCCCACATTAAACCTGCCACTGCGCCACCCGTGCGGGCAGCAAACAAACCACCCATGATGGACGAGCCGAGAGTCAAGGCTAAATGCCAAAAGTTAATGTTTTTCTTTTGTTCATCCGTAAAAACGTGTGGTTTTTTATAATCTTCGTTGACGGGCGGGTATTCTTTGGTGGTGTACATTGTCCAAAAAATAGTGAGTAAAATTGCACCTCCACCGATGTAAAAAGGATAACGTACAGAGTTAGGAATTTCGTTGAGCTTTGTGCCACCTTCGGTAGCTGTCATAGCCATTGAAATACCGATTAAAGGTAGAATGAAGGGCATCAAATTCGCCAAAGTTTGTCCAAAACCAACCATAAAAGATTGAATAGAGAAACCCAAAGGACGTTGTTTGTCATTCAACATGTCTCCCACAAAGGCACGGAAAGGCTCCATGGACGAGTTTAAACCCGCATCGAGCAACCACATCAAACACGCTGCCATCAAAACGGATGAGGAATTGGGCATCAAAATCATCGCAATACTGCCGACAATTGCACCTATAAATACGTAAGGCTTGCGACGACCCCATTTGGGCGACCAACTTTTATCAGACATTGCGCCAATAATGGGTTGCAAAAGTAGCCCCGTCAAAGGGCCAGCGAGCCAAAGCCCAGGAATGGAGGCCTCATCTGCCCCCAAATAGCGGTAAATGGGCGACATATTGGCTTGTTGCAAACCAAAACCGTATTGGATGCCGAGAAATCCGAAACTCATGTTCCAGATATTCCAAAAAGAGAGATTCGGCTTGTTTATTTCGCTTGAAGAGCTTTTTGCTAAATCCGAGTCAAGTAGTTGGCTTGCCATAGTTGTTAGATTTTAAATTTTTATACATTCTTGTTGTTTGATGAATCTTGTTCTTATCAAAAATTTCTGTAATGATATTCAAAAAAATTTAGAACATAAAAGAGAAAACCCTTTTTTTTTCAAATTGGGCTGCCAAATTTTATTTGGTCTTGAAAAAACATACCAAAAGACAAAAAATACTGAGGGGGTGCATAAAAAAAGAGCAAGATGCTGTTGCAACTCGCTCTCATAAGAAATCACCCGACTGTTATAGTCTTTATCTTAATACAATTTTGTGGAAGATTTGTATTACTCCTCAAAACCAAATTAATTACTGTCTATTCACAAATCTTGGTGCAATAATACGTGTTTTTTATATTCCTACAATATTTTTTCGCCCTTTTTTTTACATAGATAAATTAATTCATTGTCACAACTTTAAACTAAAAACGAAGGAGACACACACTATTAGTGCACTTGAATTATTGTATTTGTAAAAAATACGACCTTTTTTTGCCAATTTTTGAAATAAAACAATCATTGTTTGTTTGTTCTGTTTTCAGAATATTATTTTTGGATATAAAACTTTAGACATTTTTAAATCAGCAAGCCTTATTTTACCTTGTCACAAATAGTTATTTTCTGTGCAAAAAATCAAATTTTAAATAGGTTTAGTTTAAGTTTTTTTATTTTGAATAAAATCATAAATCCCTATTTTTTAATGCTAAATAGGCTAAATATAAAAATAATATTGTGAATACAACAGTAGTAATTATTGCCTCCGTGGTATTTAAGAATATTTTCATAGAAGCATCTTCAACCATTGATTTTGCCCCTTTGGGGATAGGGAACGGGGTCAAATCATTAGTAGCATTGGCGGGCATGTACCCAATCAGTTGGCTACCCAATATTTTTTCAAGTATCAAATACCGAATAATTCGTTCGATAAATAGAGTGTAAGCAAAATATAAAAATAAGCTGATACCCGACTTTCTAAAAAACATACCTAACAGAAAACCCAAACTTGAAAAGGAAAAACACATCAAAAAGTAGCGAAAAATGTAGTCTGAATTTTCATAAACCCTGCTAATATAAATCGTTTCAGTAAAGATTGAGCCAAAAAAGAATGCCAAACAAACGTAGTAAGCCGTGGCAGCCAAACACACCGCCCCCATAAAAAAGATTTTAGACAAGTAAAAATCTTTTCTACTAATGCCATTGATGATATTTTGGCGAAGCGTTTTGAGGGAATATTCATTCGTAATATTCAAAATGCTGATGAAACCCAATGAAAAATAAGCGACCCAATTGCCCGCATAAGCCACTGTTTGCCACACGTCGGGAAACATAAAGTAGGAATTTAA
>JAYTMW010000297.1:0-5430 GCA_043728105.1 Saprospiraceae bacterium
ATTTTTCTCTCAAAAATAGCTTCAATCCAAAAAAAATCTTTAAAAACCTTTTTTTGCGCAGCAAAAACGAGGCGTGAACATTTTATGTAGGGTTTTAAATAATAAATTACGAAAATGAGGTAGTTTTTTTAGAAGAATAATTCTCCTAAATTGCGAACTTTATTATTGTTTCGTTCCTAAAATATTGAAAATCAATTAGTTATAAAATCTATTAAAATGAAATCAACGTTCAAGTACATTTTTTTATGTTTATCCAGCCTAAGTATGAGTCCCTCAGTATTGACGGCTCAGGCGTGGACAAAAAGTCAAGGAAGCGGCTTTCTTAAGTTAGATTATTCGAGCATACAAGCAACTGATTTATTTAACGCAAATGGTGATGTTTTTCCGTCACGCAATTTGGGCAGTTCGATTGCCAGTTTTTATGGCGAATATGGCATCACGAATAAGATTACAGCCGTTGCATACGTTCCTTTTTTTGCCAATAGTTCTGCAGGGGCATTTGCGGCAGTGGGTACAACGCCCGCCTTGCCAAGTGTCTCGTTGAGTGGTTTTAGTGATGTGGATTTGGGTTTTCGGATTGCTTTGCCGATAAAAGATATTGCCGTGAGTGTTAATATTTTGTTTGGTTT
Organism: Saprospiraceae bacterium; assembly: GCA_043728105.1. Classification (GTDB taxonomy): domain Bacteria; phylum Bacteroidota; class Bacteroidia; order Chitinophagales; family Saprospiraceae; genus JAAFJT01. The sequence goes on from JAYTMW010000297.1 coordinate 630, forward strand.
GCCGACAGGAACACCCGTTCAAGCCGATGGATTGTCAACGGGTGACGGTGAGTTTAACCAAATGTTGAAAATAGCGGTTGGTACAGGTAAGGCTCGTTGGTGGACGCAGGGTGCCGTGGGTTACAACAACCGAACTAAGGGCTATTCAAGTGAATTTCGTTATGATTTTGAGTTTGGCTACAAGTTTTTTAACGACCGTCTTTTGACTATTTTAAAGATAAATGGGGTGGAAAGTCTTAAAAATGGTACAGTTGCACCAACTAAAACGGGACTTTATTCCAACGATGTGGTGTATGCGGGCATTGGGCCAGAGTTACTTTATTTTGCGAATGCCAAAAAAACAATTGGTATTTCAGCAAAGCTCGGTGCGGCATTGAGAGCGAAAAATATATTGGCTGCGCCGTCTTTTTCATTCGGCGTGTTTACACAGTTTTAGTCCGAAAACCAACACTCTTTTAATATCGTAAATTAGAACAATGAACAACCTTATATCAAATATCAAGCAAACTTTGGAGGAACTCAACAACGTGATTCAACTCATGAATGACGAACAATTTAGTACACCTCTAACTATTTTTTCGGGTTCGAGTACAGGTATGCACGCTCGTCATATCATTGAATTTTATCAATGTTTATTAACGCAAAGTGTTGATAATCAATCGGTTAACTATGATAAAAGAAAGCGAGACCTTTTGCTACAAGGCAATACTGAATATTTTACATCAACTGTTAATATGGTAATTGATGCGCTTGAAAAATTAGATTGTGCCCGACTGAACCACCCCCTCAGTATTACGAGCGAAGATGCAGAACACGACGTTACGCCAATAAATAGTAGCCTCGCTCGTGAGCTTCAATACAATCTTGAACACACCATTCACCACGCCGCTTTTATAAAAATCGGTGTTTTGAGTCAAATCCCTGATGCATATTTACCAAAAACATTTGGTGTTGCACCCTCTACTTTACGTCATCAAAAGCAAGCATAAAATTTAAGTTTTTAGAATTAAAAAAAATCGCATAACTCATTGACATTCAATGAATTATGCGATTTTATATTTTAGAAAAATCTTTCTTTAAATGTTTATTTTTCTAATGCTTCAAGAACAAAAGCTTTAGGTTTCATCACTACTTCAACGATATCCTCAATTGAAAATCCTTTAGCATATAAGTTTCTTATAGTCTTTTTTTGCTCTTCAATTGCCATTTTATTAGCCATATCTTGTGCCATGTCTTGTGCCATGCCTTGTGCCATGCCTTGTGCCATGCCTTGTGCCATGTCTTGTGCCATGTCTTGTGCCATAGCTTTTGCTAATTTTTTCGCCTTTTTCACTGCCAATTTTTCGGCTATTTCCTTGCCATTTGTTGCAACCATTTCTTCAGCCATTTCCTTCGCCATTCTCTTAGCCTTTTGGCGAAATAAGAAGTCATATTCTCTATCGAGATATTCACGCATAGTCATTGGTTCCATAATAATTTCTTTATTGATTAGATTATCAAAATTTTTTACAAATATAACGTCTTTATCGGAATTTCCAAAAGGTAGATATATGTTAATGAACTCAAAAATAGCGTATATTTTCTCTGGTTCTATCTTTTTAGAGACGAGCTGCCTCAATAACCGATATTTCAGTTTTTCTAAATCTTCATCATTTTTCAACATATTGCGCTCCAAAGCATACCATGTTACTTCTAAAATAATTGAAAAAATATTATTTTCACGGTAAGGCGGCGGATTATCCAACAACTTGAACAAAGGATATTTGAAATGAACGGTGGTTTGACCAAATCGCTCAAAATACTCATTTGGGCGATAATTTGGGTCATCGTCTATCATAATCACAAGTGTTTCAATTGGCTCTTGAAAAAAATCTTTTATGCGATAGAAATATTGAAAAACCCGTGCAGGAAACAGCAATTCATAGTAGGCTTGAACTTCTATGTGAAAAAGAAACGACTTACGAGAGCCATCTTTCAGATAAACCCTCATCAATATATCAACTCGCCTGTTTTTAGATTTACCTCTTGGCATCAATCGTTTTAGGTCTTTATCCAAAAACTCAGGTTTGCGTGAAAAATCTATCTGATCTACCCATTCAGGTAGAAAATAGTGAATAAAATCTACCCAAAGTAATGGAATAATGAGTTTCCATAATTCATCTTGTGTAAGCAATCGCTTCTTTTGATACGTGCGTTTGCCGCTCTTCGTGGATGTTGTCTGCATAGTAAAGTTGGTTATTTATTTTGTATAAACAAATTTAGAATTAAACCTCCTAACCACATAGTAAACCTAATTTTATTTACAACTAATTTATGAAATTTTTACTACTCCTAAAATCTTATAACTCATTATCTATCAATGTTTTATACATTTTTTTCAAATAAGTAGAGCAATTCCACTTGTAAAATTATTTACAGAAAAAAAGCCCAACCTCGTTTTGAGATTGGGCTTTTAGATGATACTCATTACGTCACAATTATCTGCCTCGTAATCGTCGAATCCGTAATTTTATCGTCGTCGGCTGATAAAATGCTTTGCTGATGATGGATAAAGTAAGCACCAGCAATTCAGCATCAGAAATTATTGATACAAAAAGCCCACACTCAAAACGAGATTGGGCTTTTGTAGATAATTTACAATTCCTTCATAACCCACCCATTAATTCTTCGGGTAATATGCCCAAAATTAACCCCGATGCCAATGAGTGTTTTGCCCATTGCTCGATATTTATCGGCGTACTGATTTTTTATAATTTGTTCAAAAGCCGCTTTACCACTTCGGTTGTATTTGAACTCAAAAATATAGATATGCGTTTCTGTTTTGACCACGCTATCGGCACGCCCAAATGACGTACTGACTTCTGAATCAATGAAAATACCCAAATATTTGAACAGCAAATGGATAACACCGTGGAAAAAACGCTCCGACAATTCGACTTCTTTGCGTTTGTTTTTTTCTGGGTTCGGTTCGTACAACGGATAAGGCAAGTCGGCAAAAATACTGTTGATGATGCGTTGAACTTGATCTAAATCATTTTTTCTAAACGCTTTATCAAGGTCTTTTACCGTGATGCCCGAACTGTGTTGCTCTCGGTTGCGGGTCAAATCATCTAATAAAAACTGATACATGCCGTCACTCACTTCCCGATTGGGATAATCCAAAAGCATATCGCCGTTTTTAATATTTTTTTCTCTAACCGTTAAGTAACCCGTTTGAAACATAAGCGGTATCAAATCTAAATTATCGAGGTCATATTTTTCGAGTGTCAATTGTGACATCCATTGTTGTTCGTATTTAAAAATACCCGATTCACGGATTAAATTGACCAAAAAAGTGGGTGTTGCGGTCGAAAACCACGTATTACTAAACACCTTTTCATTCAAAAAAGTCAACGTGCCAAACGGATTATAGACCGTAGTGATACCGTCCCAACTAAAACCATTGTACCATTCTTTCATCATCGCCAATGTGTCGGGCCAAGTCATGTCTTGTCGTACCATAACGGCCTCAATATGTTCCTTATAATGCGCTTCAAGTTCTCCTTGCGTGTAACCAACAAGCGTCGTGAAATCTTCATGCAACGTCAAATCAGTTAAGTGATTCAAGTCAGAAAAAAGCGATACTTTTGAGAATTTAGACACGCCCGTTATGAATAACAACCGAATGTAAGACTCTGTATCTTTCAGCACCGAATAAAAGGTTTTCATCACTTTTTGATTGATTTTTGCTTGAAAAAGCTCTTCTTTTTCCAAAAAATCAATGAGTGGTTTGTCGTATTCATCAATCAGAATAACTACTTTTCCGTGTTTCTGATGCAGATGATGTATGAGTTCTTCAAATTGCTTCCCTGCCGACGATGTACTAAAAGTGAGTTGATGCGCCGCCGCAAAAATGCCAAGTTCTTCCATCAAAGCCCCTTCTAAACCCAATGCTTTGTACGCTATTTTGGCAAAAGAAAAATGAATAACGGGATGCGTCACCGACCAATCCCATTTGTCTTCAATCCACAAGCCTTTGAACAAAGGGCGATTGCCTTCAAACAATTCTTTGAGCGTCGAAACCGTCAACGATTTACCAAAACGACGTGGGCGAGAGAAAAAATAGTTGCCCTCAATTGACGCAAAGCGGTGAATATGTTCTGTTTTGTCAACATAAACATAGTCGTTACTCCTCATTTTGAGGAAGGTCTGAACACCGAGTGGTAATAAGCGCAGTTTTTCCATGCCCCAAAATTACATTTTTTTTGAGAATTGACTCTTTTTTTTAAAATTAGACACCATAAACCTTCCTGTTTATGGTGAGGTTGATGAAGAACTTTGCCTTTGTGCATCTTTTGAATAGTCATTTTTATATCGCAAATTTATCAAGAAATTTATAGAATACTGAGGGGGTACTGTCATCATCCCTAAAAATAGACTTTTTCATACCGTGATAGTTCTGTGAAATTTAAAGTAAATCTTTGTAATATAAATCATTTAACATCTTACATTTTCAATCAAAACAACAAAATGTGTACGCTTAGTTTCTTTCCAAAATCAGATAACAGTGGTTTTATTTTGACGTTCAATCGAGATGAAATGGCGGCACGTTCGACGGTGGAAGTGGTGCATGACGAACAGCGTGATTTGGTGTATCCAAAAGATGCTTTGCATGGCGGCACGTGGTTGGCAATGAGCAAACGCAATGGTCGTTTGACCTGTTTATTGAACGGAGCTTTTGAACGCCATGAACGCATTTTGCCGTATCGCAAAAGCCGTGGTTTGGTTTTGTTAGAAAGTTTTGACTATGTGAGTATGTTGG
>JAYTMW010000298.1:0-2393 GCA_043728105.1 Saprospiraceae bacterium
TTGAGCGAATAGTGGATTAGAAAATAAACTAAAAAATAGGATAGATAAAGTTGCTAAAAATGCTTTTAGGTCATTGCACGTTGAGGTGCATGAGTAGAATTTGCTCATTTTCAAAGTTTGTTTTTGTTAAAATGAAGAAGTAATTTCCTTTAATTTTTCATAAAATCGGGCATAAAAAACAGTATAAACCATTGATTATCAATGATTTAAAATAAATTACAATAAGGAATGAGTAAACGATTATCGCTAACGGGCATATTACCCATTACCAATTGACCATTACCTATCAAACTGGGGAGTATGAAAAAAAGTGGGAGGAGAATTTTTGTATTTAATAAAGTTGATTAGCAAAGTTAAGCAAATGATAGGGGAGTATGCAAATAATAGTTTGGATTATGTAGGGGTATTGTTTTAAAATACTGTTTTAGGGTTATTTATTTAATGTGGGAAAATGGCTATGTTATTCATTGAGGTTAGAGATGAAGTGAAATACTGAGGGGGTGTTCATTAAATGAAATACAAAATTTATGTTATCATTTCATTAGTTGACTTCTGTTTGAATACCTATGGAATTGATGACATTCGCTATAAAAGAAATCAAGCGACTTTGGCATCTGATTTTTGAGCGAACAATTGCAATAACACATTATTAAGTTGTGAGACTTGCTCCTCTGTCGGTTCTTGGACATAAAAACGCAACAATGTTTTTTGCAGTGCGGCCACTTGCTGTTGCTTAATCTCCATTAAATCTGTTTCCACGAATTCAGGCAAACCAAATTTTTCAATAAATTGATTGGCACTGGCCACTTTTTCTGGAAAAAGGACTTTATGCGTGTATTCATTCAAACGATTGTCAATTTGAACATTTATCACAATTGTATTATTGGGTGTATTTTCCATAATTTATTATTTCTTTTTTATTAAAAAAGCAGTAAAATCGTGTTCTTTATCAAAAGCAATCCACTTTTCATCAAAATATCCAAGGATATTGGCAATAGAACATCTACGTCCGCAATTTGTATAAACTCAGCATGATTTTCGGCAGAATAATCTTCGTCAAGGTTTCGGTATAGTGCCTTCATGCTGTCCACCCGTTCTTGGTCGGGCGGCAGTTGCCAATCCCATGTTTCGGGGCCTTCGTGTTTTTCAACAATGCGGTCATACCGCTTTATTTTGAGTGCTTCAATTATTGTTGGTGATAGGTCTTTTACTTTCATAGATAATGCTTTAAAAATAAATTAAAGATTAAAAAAATCCTCCAAAAGTTTGCAACTTTTGGAGGATTTTGCACGGCTTATCAAGCAACTTTCTCAAACTCTGCCTGCCTCGCCAACCGAGCCTTCTGCACCCGACCCGAAACAACAATACTCGCTTCGTACAACAAAATCAAAGGAATACCGACCAAAAGCTGCGAAACCAAATCGGGCGAAGGCGTAATGATACCCGCCACGATGAGCAAAACGACAACCATGTGTTTCCGATATTGCTTCAAAAACTTAGGTGTCACAATACCTATTTTCGATAAGAAATAAATGACAACGGGCAACTCAAAAACCAGACCGATGGGCAATGTAAACATCGTTAAATAGCTCACATAATCATCCAAAGTAGCTTGACCACCAATAACACCTGCCACGCCTTGCATCACATAATTGGCTAAAAAAGACACTGCAAAAGGCGTGATAATAAAGTAGCCAAAAAGCACACCCGATATGAAAAGCAATGAACAAATCGTCACAAATCCCCGTGCCGCTTTCACTTCTGCATCCATTAATCCAGGCTTTATGAAGAGCCAAACTTGCCAAAAAACAAAGGGAATTGCCAACAAAAGCCCCACAACCATCGAAACTTGCATCTGTTTGAAGAAAACTTCGCCGAGTTGGGTGGTGATTAGATTTAGGTTTGGTGGCGTAATACATATCGTATCTATATGCAATATCTTGCCCAGTTTGCACATGAAACCGTAGGTCACAAAGTTCTTATCCAAGGGCGCAAAAACAACCATTCTGAAAAACCATTCACCCAAACTGAAGATAACAATCACACCCACCATAACTGCTGCAACGGCTCTAATCAATCGCTTGCGCAACTCCTCAATATGCTCCCAGAAATTCATTTCGTCGGAGCGTTTTACTTCATACGTATCTACATCTACTTGATCTAATGCCATTTTCTCTATCTTTTTTAATTTTTATGCGCTCAAAAATACATCTGAAAAGTCAAAATTCAGACCCCCTCAGTCATGCTTTTAGCTTGATGGAGCGAAACGCACCATATTGTACAGCAAATTTATACATTTCAAATGTCATAAAAGGCAATTCTACAATTTTTTGACAAAATGAAATAAAGAAGGTTCAATTGTTTTTAGCATTTAACTTAAAAAACACAATCAA
>JAYTMW010000299.1:0-25932 GCA_043728105.1 Saprospiraceae bacterium
TGCTAAATAAGCTAAATTAGCTAATATATAAAGCGTCGTAACGATAATTGTTCCGAGAAAAAGACTGAGGGGTATGTCTCTTCGAGGGTTTTTCATTTCCCCTGCAATGAAAGTGACATTATTCCAAGAATCAGATGAAAAAAGAGAACCTATTATAGCCGTGCCGAGAGCTAAAACCAAACTCATGCCTGAAAGATTTTGAACAACCCATGCCCCTGTATCTGTTTTGACGGTTTGAGTTGATGCCCAAATATTGGTAAAATTTTGACCCCAAAAATCCATTTTCGAGCCTACAATAAGCCCCAAAACAATGAGTGCAAAAAGTGCAATCAACTTTGTGGAAGTAAAAACCAATTGCATGATTTTACCATAATTGATGCCTTGGCTGTTTAAAAATGTCAATAGAACAATGCTACTCATAGCAAATAATTGAGCAGCATTGATTTGTAGAAAACCTAAATCAAGAAGGACATTGTTTGAGCTCAAAAAGGGAATAAAATAGCTCGTATATTTAGCAAAAGCCATCCCCACGGCAGCAATTGTGCCTGTTTGAATCACCGCTGCCAAAGACCAACCATAGAGAAAAGCCGTCAAATCGCCCCATGCTCGCTTGATATAGACGAATTGACCGCCCGCCTTGGGCATCATGCCCGCCAACTCGCCATAGCTCAATGCGCCAAAAATGGTCATCACGCCCGTGAGCAACCATAAGAAAAGGAGCCATCCAGTTGATCCAACGGAGCGAGCCATATCCGCTGAGACGATGAAAATGCCCGAGCCAATCATGGAGCCAGAAACGAGCATTGTGCCGTCGAGTAGCGTGAGGGAGCGTCTAAATTCTTGTTGTGGTTCTGACATAGTTATTGTATGATAAACGATAAATTATGAATAAAGTGGTTGACTTAAATTATTGAGCATGTATAAAATACGAAGGCAAGGTAATTTTTTTTTCATCTAAAAAAATCAATCTTTTAGTAAAAAATACTGAGGGGGCCTTTTGAAGCATTATTTTTTAGTTTTTTTTTAACAAAAAAGATAAAAAAATGACGAAAAAATGATAAAAGTTGACGAAGTGTTAGTATTGTTTAATTGCATATTGTACAAAATATAATTTGGAATACTCCTTTTTATTTCCTAAGTAAAACAAATAAAAATTGCTAAATAAGCCAATTTTAGGCTTTTGATTAAATAAGAAATTGAGTTGACCAAACAAGATTTGTTAAGAAAAGATTAAAAAACGCAAAAAAAATGTGTACCCATTGTTTCAATAATGCGTCTTAAAAAGACTTTGTAAGATAAAGGGAACAAAGCGCAAGTACAATTTCTCTATTCAAGATTACCTACTAATTGATTATCAAATAACAAGTACGATTAATATGTAAATACCTAACTTTAAAAAACCGATTTAAACTTAGTTAATTAGATTAGGTAATCTGATATTATTCAATAATTTTGTGTCGCAAGTTTAACTTTGTGGTTAGATAACAATTTATCATAAGCATTAAATTTTACACAAATATTGAATTTCCAGTCAGCAAATAGAGAGCTATCCGATAGTGAAATAGTGAGGGAATATCTGCGCACGCAGAATTCATCGTACTTCAGTATGCTGTATCGCAAATACTCAGGTAAGGTGTATGGTAAATGTATTTCTATTCTGAAACATGAAGACGAAGCACGTGATGCCGTACAGGATATTTTCGTTAAAATCATGCTAAATTTGGGTAATTTTGGCGAAAAATCACAGTTTTCTACTTGGATTTACTCTATTACATACAATTTTTGCATTGATGTTATTCGGAAAAAAAAGAAAGATAAAACGCTTTTTAGTGAAGATATAGAACGGGCTCCTGATGTAGCCGCCGATGAAGTGCCTGACCAATATTTACTGGAAATGGACATGAAATATCTAAAACAAGTGTTAGAAGAATTGCCCACGGGCGATAAAATGATTTTGCTGATGAAGTATCAAGACGATATGAGTATTAAAGAAATTGCTGATATTTTGGACAAAACAGAAAGTGCTATTAAGATGAAGATTAAGCGGGCAAAACACAAAGCGCAAGAAATTTTTGAACGTTTAGCAAAAAAAGACTCTTGATTTAGTTGATAGTTGATAATGTATAGTTGATAATATTTTAATAGTCAATGAATTACATTTTATAAAATTATCAACTATCAATTATCAACTAACATATATGCAATACAGATTTACTAAACATGGATTGCTGGCAATCTTTAAAATTTAAAAAACATGGCAGATCATACTCGAAACAATTTTAAGCAACTCATGGAAGAAGAATATGAGTCAAGCTTTACACTGCCTCAAATGATGGCAATAGAACAACGTTTGAATCGCAAGCAACATTCAATGAACGTAGCGGGTGACATACTTGATTTATTTTTACCAAAAATATTCAAGACAGTAGCGGGAATGCTCGGTGGTGAGGATGACCGCAATCGTGCCCCTTCAAGCTCGGGCAGTACTTACCGCCCATCTGAGCCGAAGGCTCCAGGGGGCAGATAAGACTTATTTATTTTGTATTAAAAAATTCCAAACAATATTCATAATTTGCTAATAATCAATTACTTACAGATTTAATTTAAGATTATTTGGTGTTTACGAATAGTGTAAGAATTAAATGAAAAACATAAAATCAACTTATGGGATTTAAAATACTGGAAAGCTTACTGCTTCGTTTAGTGAATGCTATACCCAATATTATTGCTGCAATTGCCATTGCATTGATAGGTATGCTCATTGCTAAAGCCATTGCGAAACTGATTGAAAGACTGTTGTCAACGATTGGGGTTGATGCGCTTGCGTCAAAATTGAACGATATTGATGTTGTTCAGCAGTATAATATTAATTTTAAACCAAGTCATATAGTAGGGCAAGTGTTCTACTATGTCTTGATGTTGGTTTTTCTGATAGCCGCTACCGATGTTTTGGGTATGCCAGCGGTGTCGCAACTCATCAGCGATTTAATCAATTATGTGCCTAACATTATTACAGCCATGATTGTGTTAGTCATTGGTTTGTTGGTCGCAAATGGTTTGAAAGGCATCGTTTATTCTACCTGCAAATCGGTGGGTATCCCTTCCGCTAATTTAGTGGCAAATTTTGTCTTCTACTTCGTTTTCCTAACAGCTCTTATCAGTGGTTTAGCGCAAGCGAAAATTGATACAGATTTTGTGAAAGCCAATTTGAGTATTATATTAGGCGGTGGTGTAGCAGCCTTTGCTTTGGGATATGGTTTGGCTTCAAGGGACATGATGTCAAATTTTTTAGCATCGTTTTACAGTCGTCGTCACTTCAATATTGGTGATACCGTTAAAATAGGAGATACTACGGGTATCATCGTTTATGAAGATAATACCTGTATCAAAATGCAGTCGGGCGAACGCTTAATCGTTGTACCCCTCAATAAATTAATGAATAATGAAGTAGAAATATTACCAAGTGGCAGAGCGGAACTGCCTGAAAATCAATAAGTTATAGAAAAATAAATATCCAAAAGGGTTTTAATTTATTAGAACCCTTTTTTATTTTTAACGCATAAAATTACTTTTATTTTTTCATTTAAACATTTAACTAACATGTTGAAGAAACTACTAACTCTCTCATTTTTAACAATTTTGACGTTCTCACTCACTGCACAAGACAAAGCAACAGATTTAAGTAAAACAAAAGTTGATGCCGCTAAAGATCAAAAAGAAGGCTGGACTAAATTGGGTGGTTTTGGTTTGGGTTTCGATCTTCTGAGCCTTATTAATCCACGCCCAGGTCAGGGTGGCAATTTGACCCGTTTTAGTGGTAATTTGAGCTATGGTGCTAATCTGTTGAGAGGCAAAATGGTTTGGAATAACAAATTTGGTTGGCTTTTGGGCGCACAAAAAGTAGGTGGCGACGCTTTCACAAAGTCGGCTGATGCTTTGTTGATAAACTCACAATTGGGTTATCAAGTGGGTGCATCTGGCAAATGGTATGTCGGTGGCATGGCTGATTTTCAGTCTCAACTTTTACCCACTTATGGGCCAAATTATTTCACCGCAACACCTGCGGGTGTGACTAAAGTTCAAACAGTTACGGGTGGATTATTTGCGCCTGCAAACATCAAGTTTGCGCCTGGCATAATTTATAAGCCTAATGCTGATTGGTCTTTCTTGTTTTCGCCAGTTGGTATAAAAGCAATTATTGTAACGGAAGATTCTCTGAAAGGCGCAAAAGATAGAAGCCCCTATTTTCCATTTGATGCTACAAACCCTACGAAATCAGTTGATTTTCAAATTGGTTCAGAGTTGAGAGTAGATTTTGCGAAAAAATTTGCTGACGGAAAAGTTGTCTATCAATCTACTTTGGATTTATACTCAAACTATCTTCGTGACCCACAAAATGTAGATATTGAGTGGTTCAACTCTTTAGATTTTATGGTAACAAAGAATATTGCCGTTACGATTAAGACTGATTGGTTTTATGACCATGATATTCAAGTGGTTCGTAGCAGCGATGGCTCAAAAGGGCCTGACGTTTTCATCCGTAACTTCGTTGGTCTGAAATATGCAACTACTTTCTAAAAAATGATGACTACTAAACGATAAATCACAATATTTATCATTCATCATTTATCGTTCATCATTTTAACAAAAGCCTATTCTCTCAAAAATACTGAGGGGGTAGGCTTTTTAGTTTTAATAATGATTGGATTAACGTAGTTTTGCAATCATTTTTTAAATAATTAGGAGTACGTCAAAATTGGTTTAGATTTCTTTTTTTCATAAAATGTTGGTATTCAATGTTTTATCGGACTCAATACGCTAAACTCAATACGCCATACGACTTAATAAAATCAAATTTATGAAATTCGGAACAAAAGCAATTCATGCGGGCATCGAACCCGACCCATCAACGGGAGCCATAATGACGCCCATTTTTCAAACTTCTACCTACGTGCAAGCTGCCCCAGGCGACCATAAAGGTTACGAATATGCCCGCACACAAAATCCTACACGCTCGGTGTTGGAGAAAAACTTGGCGGCTTTGGAAAACGGCAAACACGCAATCTGTTTTGCATCAGGTTTGGCAGCACAAGATTCGGTGATGAAACTCCTTCAAACAGGCGACGAAATCATCAGTTGCAACGATTTATATGGCGGTTCTTATCGTCAAATGGTCAAAGTTTATAGTCGTTTTGGCATCACAGCTAAATTTGTGGATATGTCGAATCCAGAAAATGTGGCTAAGGCGATTACTGAAAAAACGAAATTAATTTGGTTAGAAACGCCCACCAATCCGATGTTGAGCATCATTGACCTTGCCGCTTTATGTGCTATTGCGAAGGAAAAAGGCGTAATGACATGCGTTGACAATACATTTGCGTCCCCTTATTTACAAAACCCCTTAGATTTGGGTGCTGATATAGTTTTACATTCTGCCACAAAATACATTGGTGGTCACTCCGATGTGATTCATGGTTGTTTGATAACGAGCAATGATGAGATAGAAACGCAACTTCGTTTTCTCCAAAATGCTTGTGGTGCAGTCCCTGGCCCTCAAGATTGCTTCTTAATACTGAGGGGTATCAAAACTTTACACATTCGGGTGCGTGAGGCGTGTAACAATGCAATGAAAATTGCCGAGTTTTTGCAAAATCATCCGAAAGTTGATAAGGTATATTATCCTGGTTTTAAGACGCATCCGAACCATAATATTGCTAAAAAACAAATGCGCATGTTCGGTGGTATGGTCAGTTTTGACATCAAAGGCGGCAAACTTGAAGACGCTACGAAGGTTTTGAGCGGTACACATCTTTTCAGTTTGGCAGAGTCGTTGGGTGGCGTGGAGTCGCTCATTGGTCATCCGTCGAGCATGACACATGCAAGTATTCCTCGTGAGGAGCGTTTAAAAGTAGGTTTGACTGATTCGCTGATTCGCCTTTCGGTGGGCATTGAAGACGTTGAGGATTTGATAGAGGATTTGGCGCAGGCTTTGGATAAGATTTAAGGAAGTGCCTAATTCTACTCTGGCACTTTACACTCATTGTTTTATGCCTGCCTGCGGCAAAGGCAGTCTGCGCATAAAAGGACTGCTTGAGGGTTGTTTTTTCGGATTGATTTAATCCTTTTAAGTATGGTAAAGTGCCAAAGTAGAACCAAGTAGAATTAATTTTATCGAAAAAAGATTTTGCTCTTATCAAAATTATTAGATTCTTTCATTTTCACTAATTTTGCCTCGTGAAATTACTCGTACTAACATCTCGTTTTCCTTATCCACTTGAAAAAGGGGATAAATTGCGCATCTTCAATCAGATACGGGAATTGTCACGACAACATGAAATCATACTTTGTGCGCTAACTGAAGAAATTGTGCAAGATGCTGATTATCAACAAGTTATGCCGTTTTGTAGTCAAATTCACGTTTTCCATTTATCCAAAATAACCATTTTTTTGAATATTTTAGGTGGAATACTGAGGGGCCTCCCTTTTTCAGTTTCTTACTTTTTCAATAAAAAAATACAACGTCAGATATTGGATATTGCTGCAAGAGAAAAGCCTAATCATGTTTATGCTCAACTGATTCGGACAAGTGAATATTTTAAAGAGACCACTTATCCCAAAACATTAGATTACATGGATGCCTTTTCCATCGGTATGAAAAGGCGTAGCCAAGATGATGCGTGGTTTTTGCGCCTCTTTTATGCCCTCGAATCAAAATTGCTAAGGCGGTATGAAACAACTATTTTTGCTTATTACAACCATCTTACAATCATATCGCAGCAGGATAAATTATTGATGATAGGAAATGAAGATATAAACATAAAGGTTGTGCCAAATGGCATTGATTATCAATACTTCACACCAAATTATGAGCAAAAAGTGCAGCCTATTTATGACATCGTTTTTGTCGGAAACTTAGGCTATTATCCTAATATTCAAGCGGCAAAATATTTGGTAAATCAAATATTACCTTTGTTGAAAAAAGAGTATCCAAATATAAAAATTCTCTTAGCAGGTGCCAGACCTTCGCAAGAAATAGAACTATTAGCCAATGAAAATGTTAATATTAAACGAGATTTGGTGGACATAAGAGAGGCTTATTTGGCGGCTAAGATTTTCGCCGCCCCCATTTTTCATGGCAGTGGACAGCAAAATAAAATTTTGGAAGCCATGGCAATGGGGCTGCCCTGCATCACAACAACGCTCGTCAACAATGCCATTTTAGCGAAGCCAAATGAAGAAATTTTGACGGCCGATACTGAGGGGGCTTTCGTCGAGCAAATCAAAAATCTATTACAAGACATTGATTATCAATTGATTATAAAAGCCAACGGAAGAGAATTTGTTAAAACGCATTATTCATGGCACACGGCAACGCAGGTTCTGAATGATTTGATGGAAAACAAATATACATTGGCGCAACCTAATTGAGTTATTGGGTTATTGGGTTATTGGGTTATTGAGTTATTGAGTTATTGAGTTATTAGGTTATTCAATAACTCAATAACCCAATAACCCAATAACTCAATAACCCAATAACTCAATAACCCAATAACTCAATAACCCAATAACCATAAATTAATTTTAACATGCTTTTAGAAGAAACAGAAATCATGCCCTCAATCGAAGAAAAAAAATTTCATCTCAACACCATCGAAGAAGCCCTTGCGGACATTCGGATGGGCAAAATAATCATCGTTGTGGATGATGAAGACCGTGAAAATGAAGGCGATTTCATTTGTGCAGCCGAACTCGTCACGCCTGAAATGATTAACTTCATGGCTACGCACGGGCGGGGTTTGATATGCACACCCATCGAGGAAAAGCGGGCAGAGGAACTTGAATTGAAGCCAATGGTGCCTGAAAATACTGCCTTGCACGAGACCGCTTTTACAATCTCAATTGACCTTTTAGGGCATGGTTGCTCAACAGGTATTTCCGCTTATGACCGTTCCACAGGCATCCGTTGGATGACAAATCCGACGGCAAAAGGCAGTGATTTTGCTCGCCCAGGACATATTTTCCCTTTGAGAGCCAAAACAGGTGGCGTTTTAAGACGCACAGGGCACACCGAAGCGGCGGTTGATTTGGCACGTTTGGCGGGGCTTTATCCTGCGGGTGTTTTGGTAGAAATTTTGAATGAAGATGGCACGATGGCTCGCTTGCCACAACTGATTGAAATAGCAAAAAAACATGATGTAAAAATCATTTCCATTGACGACCTCGTGGCGTATCGTATGCGCACGGAGCGACTCATTAAGCGTGAAATGAGTGTGACGTTGCCCTCAAAATACGGTGAATTGGAGGTGTTTGCGTATCAACAATTGACATCGGGCGACATCCATCTGGCGATTAAAAAAGGTGAGTGGAATGAAGGTGAAGCTGTGCCTGTGCGGGTACATTCTTCGACCGAGCCCAATGATATTTTGGGCAGCCTTTTCGACGATGCAGACTCCGCTTTGCACAGTGCTTTTGAGACCATAAACAAGGAAGGAAAAGGTCTGTTTTTATACATGCACCAAGCGGAAAAAGGACATTCGATGCTCCAACGTTTGAAGGCATACAAGGCGCAACAAGAACGTGATGCACCCCCTCAGTATAGCGGCATGGATCAACGGGATTATGGTGTTGGAGCGCAAATTTTGAGAGATTTGGGCGTGTGTAAAATACGATTGATTACCCGCAGCACGAAGCGCAGAGTGGGATTAATAGGTTATGGTTTAGAAATAGTTGATATTATTTCGTTGTGAAAACAAGGGTTTTTAGTTAATTATTATTATCTGTATCATATAAAGTGTTAACAATCAGTTATTTACACTATCAGATTTATACTACAATTGACTGTAACCTTTAACTTGTATTGACTTATTTGGAAAAATGAGCGAAATTTATTTTTATTTTTTATATTTAATTAATAAAATTATTTTTTATCAAAAAACAAACGTCAATATTTCACAAAACAAACCGTCTAAGCGCATGAGAAAACTGTTTACACTCGTCGCCTCCCTACTTGCAATTCATTCATTCACTTTTGGTCAAACTAATGCCACAAGTAATGAGTTAGCGGATGCTAAAATCGTACAACCTGCCCATCCCAACACTTGGGCTGAAAAGGGTAAAACCGTTACTTTTGAAGAAGAAAAAGTGAAGCCTCGGCCTGCCAACTTTATCTACTATGCCTTCGCCATCGCCGAGCCAAATCTTACAATGGATGAATATTTGGATGGCTCAGTCGTTTCAGAATCCAATTCTTATATGATTGCATACAGCAACCATCCAATGATTGACATTTTTGCGACGTTACTACAAAAACCTGCGCTTTACATTGACATTGCCGACAATGCGAAGGAGTCTATGAAAAAAGAGATAGGCATTTTGTACAAAAACACCAATATCAAGCCTGCCGATGCGCAAAAATTGATTCTAAATCAATTGACAAACATCTATAATTTGCGTATCCAGCCTGTTCAAAGAATGAAGGAGGTTTGGACACTCAAAATTACGGATAGTCAAAAATTTGCTACTTGGACACACTCTGGCACTTTGACCGTAACAGAAGCCGAACCTACTTCTATTAATCTGGACGACAAAGGTTTTTACAAAGGCATGGGCAACACCGTTGAAGTGTTAGCAGAAGGCTTACAGAAGTATTGCAACGAACCATTTGTGGCTGAACCGAGCGTGAAAGCACAGATAAATATTGATAAATTGGCCATCAAAGACATGAACCTTTTGGCTCAAACTTTATTGAATAAGTACGGCATCACAATGAAAAAGACGAAGAAATTGATGTCGGTCGTAGAAATTTCGTCAAAATAAATATTAGTATTGAGTAGAGCGTATTGAGTATTGAGACTCATAACTTTTTGATATTCAATGTTTTATAAAAATGAGAAATTTTTTTTAATTAGAAATCTTTATGAAAGCCTTTATAAACCCCCACGACCCTGATAACATCGCCTTAAAAAAGACGCTATCGGATTGGTTGAAAGCAAAATTAGTTCTGGATGATGATACCGAGGTGTCCATTCGTGAGCATTTGTGTTCTGAACCAAGTTGTATTCATGCGGAGACGGTTTTTAAGGTTGAAAATAGTCGAAATACTGAGGGGCCCCTTTTTTATAAAATTGCAAAACCCATTGTTTATATTCGTAAATGGGATTTGGATGCGCTTATGAAAATAAATGCACCGACTGTTCACACACATTAAAAGAGCAATAAAAAGCATCAAGCCACAACTTGATGCTTTTCTATTTATACGTTATAAAATCGTTTATTCTATACCTATTTAAAGGTAATTATCATTTCTAACTCGAAATTAACCATCAATTTTAGTGACGTATAGATTACCTTAATTATATTTGCATAATGAAGTAAAACGCAAGCTATTTTTTACTTGTTAACCCAAAGAATTTACAATTTAACCAAAATGAATTATGACAATCAAATTCACATTTCCTGTAAATTCCTTAATTATCAAGCTTCTTTCGAGGAGTCAGTAAACGCATTTTTTTGCAAGCAAATTAACTAAACAATCTTCTAAAATTTCATAAAAAACAAAATAATATTTTACATAACATATTGACTTACAATTATTTACAATTTAATTTCTATTAGTATGTATTCTATCTCTCGATTTTCTTTACCAAATAATTAAACGCAATAACAACGTACATTCCGAGAGTCTCTCTCGATTGGTTAGTAAAATTTTTCATGCTTTTTTGTTGAAAGCTCTCCTGATGGTTCAGTAGAGCTTTTTTTATGTACCCCCTCAGTATTTTTTTCAAATTAAAAGTTATTTTTGTTTAAAATAGACTTTACAAAGAGTAGTTTTGTACTTTATTAAAATGATTTATTTAGTGGAAATATTAGGTAATAGCAAGCATAAAATAATTTTTGGAGACGCTTTGGAAGCCCTTAAAACGCTTCCAGATAATTCTATTGACTTAATTTTTGCAGACCCTCCATATAATATTGGAAAAAATTTTAATGGACACATCGAAAAATGGGCGACTGAAGAAAGCTATTTGAAATGGTGCTATGAATGGCTAGACTTGTGCATAGATAAACTCAAACCAAGTGGCAGTTTTTATGTGATGACAGCTACCCAATTTATGCCTTATTTTGATATTTATCTGCGCAAAAAATTAGACATCCTATCAAGATTGGTTTGGAGTTATGATAGCTCGGGCGTGCAAGCTAAAAAATTTTACGGTTCAATGTATGAACCTATTTTGTTTTGTGTGAAAGACAAAAACAACTATACTTTCAACACAAATGATATTTTGGTGGAGGCCAAAACAGGTGCAAAAAGGAAACTTATTGATTATCGAAAAGCAATTCCAACGGTATATAATTCAGAAAAAGTGCCTGGCAATGTTTGGGATTTTCCAAGAGTACGGTATAGAATGGACGAATACGAAAATCATCCAACTCAAAAACCCATTGCCTTGCTTGAACGCATCATCAAGGCAAGTTCAAACATTGGTGATGTGGTTTTAGATCCTTTTTCTGGCACTTTTACGACTTGTTATGTTGCAATAGAATTAGATAGAAACTCAATTGGCATTGAAATACAAGACGAATATGTGAAAATCGGACTCCGCAGACTGCATTTAGCCCAAGAGTTTAAAGGTGAAAAATTGGAAAAAGAAATACGGACTTTCGAAACATCAAGAATAAGGGTTTCCCCTTACTAAAATAGTTCTATTAAAAGAAAATAGGTTTTAGATTTCTATCTATTTAAAAACAATAGATTTTCTGGAAATTAAGAGAGGATTTAAAATATGCTAAATTTCTCTGTAACCAAATTATTCATAAATTTCATGCTCAAATACTACATTAAACTTATGCTACCATGACAAATCCAATAGCAAATAACGCATCTGATGAAAACAATGTAATTTATATCATAAAATATTGCTCGAAAAATTTTGATAACCCTTTGTATTTAATTTGGTACACTTACAATGACAAGAACGCTACTGACTGTTTGTTGACGTTCAAAACAGGCGATATTTTCACCGCAAAATCCTTAATTAATCTAAAAAAAACAATCATTCAAGAGATAGATAATTTATCTCATTCTGATTATATTCTTAGATGTTTAAACGATTTTGACCCTTCCGAAAATGATGTAAGTTGTACTTATGATTTGAATTTTGTGTTAACGGCTTTAAATCATAAAGACTTAGGTATTCCAACAATTGAAGGTTTCGCTACTTTTATCAACCTTTATGATGATTTTATTAACCAAAATGATAAAAATAGTCATTTAAAAATTCATCGAGAAAATATACTCGTAAGAGAAGTTTGGGACTATTATTACGAGTACATTTTTTGGCCTCGATTCAATGATAAAAATAAGTTTGAAGCATGGAATAGACCTCCATTGGTTATAGATACAGAACAATTGGTTATAAAATTAAATGAGATAATTGATTCTTTTGAACACAAATTAAAATTATAAGTTAAAATCTACTTAGCTGAAAAGTAATATTATAAAGTCGAAAAGTTCTCAAATTGGAACTTTTCGACTTTTCTTTTTTCAGACCCACTTCAATAACTTACATTTGCATTCCGAAAGGAGGCCCCTCAGTATTTTAGCATTTTTTTTAAATCAAAATATAAATTTCTAACCAAATATGTCCAACGCATTTTACCAAGTGCCAAAAGCCATCAACGAACCGCTTTTAGGTTACAAACCAAATTCACCCGAAAAAATTGCTTTGAAATTGGCTCTAAAAGAAGCAAAATCCAAGCAAATTGACGTGCCTATGTACATCGGCGGCAAGCACGTAACGACCAATGATAAAGTCGCTATGACTCCGCCGCATGAGCATCAACATGTTTTAGGGTATTACAATCGTGGTCAAAAAGCGCATTTTGAAGCCGCTATTGAAGCCGCTTTAAAGGCAAAACCGATGTGGGAAAACTTGCCTTGGCAAGACCGTGCGGCTATTTTTCTCAAAGCTGCCGACCTTTTAAGTGGCCCATACCGAGCCAGAATGATGGCGGCAACCATGCTCGGTCAATCCAAAAATGCGTATCAAGCAGAGATTGATTGTATTGCTGAATTTGCGGATTTTTTGCGTTTCAACGTGCAGTTTATGACGGAAATCTATGCTCAACAACCCATAAGTAGCGTAGGCATTTGGAATCGCTTGGAATATCGGGCTTTGGAAGGCTTCATTTTCGCCCTCACACCCTTCAATTTTACGGCTATTGCAGGCAATTTGGGTGCGGCACCCGCTATGTTGGGCAACGTAATTGTTTGGAAACCTGCCGATACTCAAATTTATTCTGCCCATGTCATCATGGAAATTTTTGAAGAGGCTGGCTTACCCGCAGGCGTTATCAACATGATTTATGGTGACGGGCCTACGATTGGCGATACGGTTTTGAGTCATCGGGAGTTTGCTGGTTTGCATTTCACGGGTAGCACAGGAGTGTTCCAACATCTTTGGAAAGCGATTGGGAATAATATTTCAAATTATAAAAGTTATCCACGCATTGTGGGTGAAACGGGTGGAAAAGATTTTGTCATAGCACATGCTTCGGCTGATGCTAAGGCGGTGGCAGTGGGTTTGAGTAGGGGTGCTTTTGAGTATCAAGGACAGAAATGTTCCGCCGCTTCGAGGGCTTACATTCCTAAATCTTTGTGGAAAAAAGTAGAAAAACACTTGTTAGATGATATAAAATCCATGAAAATGGGTACTACCGAAGATTTTACCAACTTCGTAAATGCCGTGATTGATGAACGTGCTTTTGATAAAATTGCGGGTTACATCAAGTCAGTGAAGGAGTCGAAAGATGCTAAAATTATCGTCGGTGGTGGTTGCGATAAATCAAAAGGGTACTTCATTGAGCCGACCGTTATCGTGACGGAGGTCCCTCAGTATCGGACGCTTTGTGAAGAGATTTTCGGCCCTGTTCTGACTATTTTTGTTTATGCCGATAAGGATTATGAAAAAACGTTGGAGCTTTTGGACAACACTTCTCCTTATGCTTTGACGGGTGCTGTTTTCTCAAATGACCGTTACGCTACGCAATTGGCTTTTGAAAAATTAAGACATTCGGCAGGTAATTTTTACATCAATGATAAACCCACGGGTGCCGTGGTCGGTCAACAGCCTTTCGGGGGCGCACGGGCATCGGGTACGAATGATAAAGCGGGTTCTATTTTGAATCTCTATCGTTGGGTTTCGCCTCGGACGATTAAGGAAACGTTGGTACCACCTACGGATTATCATTATCCGTTTTTGGGGGAGGAATAGGGGTTGTTTCACACAGAGTTAGGAGAGAAAAATAGATAACTTATTGATTATCAATGCTTTACATTAAAAAGCAAGCCTAAACAAAGGCTTGCTTTTTGTTTGTATGAGGAAAACCGCAAAAAACTATTTGTCTTTTTGTTTCACTATATATTTACTAATTTTTTCCATATCTACACTATCAATAGAATTTGAATAATCAAAATCGCCCATAATGATGCGAGTATAATCATTACTATCAGTACACCTTTTCAAAGGTACTACCTTTGAAAAATCCAAAAACATAACCACCTTTAATTCCTGTTCAAAATTATATGTTTTTAAATCTAAGTCTTCTCTTTTATAGTCATTTTCTCCGTAATTAAAATGAATAGTCAAATTGGTAAGGTCTTTATTAGCTATTAATTCAAACCTACCTTTTATATCCGAATAAGTTTTTTGTAAAGAACCATCCATCGTAATTTCTACACCCATCAAAGAATTTGAGCCATCATCTTCAACCGTACCTTTAATGATTTTCAAATTTTCAGGAAATTTATCCTTCGTATCAACTTGTATGAAATTATCTTTTCCATTTTGATTAGAAACTTTTTCACAACCTACGCTCGCTACTAAAAGTCCTGCCAAAAGTGCAGCTACTCTTGTATAACTCATTGATTGTGAATACGTTACAAATGGATAAGTCTTTTCTAATTGATAGGCTGTAAACCGCCCACAGGCATTTTGCGGTTTGTTCTTGAAGAAAGAAATAATATCCGCATCGGTCATAATGGAGAAGTCAACAACCGTTTTTTCACAGCTTTGACAATGACGACCTTTGGCGTTGGGAGACATATTTTGCCAATCTTCATGGCAAGGGTTAGCAATTTTTATCTTGAAAGATTTTGACATGGGACTTTGTTTTTTTTAAGTATCCAAAGTTAAGGATTTATTTTTTATTTTATAGAAAAAAACACCCCCTCAGTATTTCCACATCTGAAGAGGTATTTTTCTTATTGAAAATGCTCATTTTATCAAGCATAACGTTCCTTCCATAACGATAAAGCATTCATATTTTCATATTTATCCAAAATCTTAATGGCGAAAACTTTTTTGCGACTTTCGATATCGAATACCTTCGTGAATAATGTGATGGATGCGATTCGTATTCGTAACTGAGCGCAGAATTTTTAAGCAATTCGATAAATCATTTAGATTTATGTTCAAGACAATTTCAAAGCCAAATTTTGTAAAAATACTGAGGGGATGTCAACCAAGCCCGAATCAAAAGTAGCTTAATACCATATTGAAATAAAATAATTTTCTTTTTTTTATTTAAACCAAAAAGTAATTCTAACTTTTTTCAAACCGAATTACATTTTGTTTTTCTTTATAAAAAAAAGATTATTTTTAATAAAATTTGGTCAAATACTGAGGGGGTGTTATAAAATTAGGAAAATTTATTAGAATAGAAAATAGTGCTTTCAATAAAATTGTAAACAAAAAATTAACCTAAAAAGGGTGTTTTGGTTAAGTTTTAGTTAAAAAGTAATAAAAAAAGAATAACACATTTGGAAACTTGGGAACTTTGGCTTTATATTTGACCCATAAATAAAACTGCTTCACAAAATTGTGGAAGTTCAAAAATCATTGTCTAACTAAAATCCATTTGCCTATCGAGCGAAAACTTGTACACTAAAGTAGAAATATTATTTTTCACAAGTCTGAAAAAATCATTTAGTATGCAAGCAACGCAAGTAGCTCACTTGAGCGACCATCAACTCATTGAGTTGTATCTCGAAGGCAATGAAAAGGCATTTGAACTTCTTCTCCGTCGTCACAAGGCCAAGATTTACACTTCCATTTACTTGTTCTGTAAAGACCAAGCATTGGCTGAGGATATTTTCCAAGAAGTTTTTATAAAAATAATCAATACACTCCGCAGTGGTCGTTACAACCACGAAGGTAAATTCGTGCAATGGGCTTTGCGTATCGCTCATAACCTTTGTGTGGATTACTTCCGCCGTGACAAACGTCGCCCAACGGTGAACCCAACTGATGAGTTCGACATCTTCAATGTTGTTTCTCTATCGGACGAAAGCCCAGAGCAAGGCATCATGCGCAGTCAAGTGCACGACCGTATTCGCAAGTTGGTGGAATCTTTGCCAGCCGAGCAACGTGAGGTGGTTATTCTCCGTCACTATGCCGACATGAGCTTTAAGGAAATCGCTACGTTGACACGTGTGAGCATCAATACGGCTTTGGGTCGTATGCGCTATGCACTCATTAACATCCGCCGTGTGGTGGAAGAGCGTGATTTGATTTTGCAATAATTGACAGGATTACAGGATTTTATAGATTCACAGGATCTTTGAATCTGTATTTGCTAAAATATAAAAAAGGGTTATAATGGACTGAAATCCATTATGATCCTTTTTGAGTTTCGAAGGAGGCCCCTCAGTCCCGAAGGCTTTCGGGATGTCGCTTTACTCCATATTTTTAATTATTTTTAGGCGAAAATTAAAGTAATATTTAAATCTAAATCGGGTAACACAACTGATTCTATTTTTCCCTCTTCTATCAATTCTTGTTTGAGTTCATATTGATTTTCGTTAAGCACATACACTAAAACCCCTTTATAAATAGGGTCAACAATCCAATATTCTTTTACGCCAAATTTCAAATACAACGCTTTTTTATCCACTTTATCCAACTTGGCTGTACTTGGCGAAAGCACCTCAACAATAAGGTCGGGCGCACCCACAATACCTTGCAATGGGTCAATGATAAACTCACGGTCTTTCAGAATAAACAGCACATCAGGTTGAGTATTACTGTATTTATCAAAATAAACGTCAATGAGTGATACGTAAGAGAATCCATTATTTTTTGCAAGTGTCAATGACTTAAATGCGTGAGAGATAGAGACCACAACGTTTTGGTGGAGTGGAGAGGGTGCTTGTTTTTTTATAAGTATGCCTTCAATCAATTCATAAATAAAAGTGTCGTTTTCGGGAAAATCCATTTCACGAAATTCAGGAACTGTTATTTTTTTGTTTAGTAATTCTACCATTGCTTAATTTTTATTACAAAATTATATTTTTTCTTTTAAAAATCAAATTATCACTTTTTTTTTGAAAAATACTGAGGGGGTAGCTCACCCATTAATGCTACAAATTCCCATTCCCAAAAAATATTTGTGCCATAAAAACGCTGATAATCAATGAGTTATGTCTTTTTACTAAAAATAATTTTGAAATTCCCTTGTTTATTCCACCCTCAAATCCTACCTTTGCCCCGCTTTAAACGGATGCCCGATTTCAACGTCCGTTTTTAAGCAGATTTTACTACGTTTTTTGATTTTGCATATAAGATTTTTTTACTGTGACTTTTATAAAGAAAAATCTTATTGAATCTCAAATCTCGCCTTTTAAATTAAGATAAAAATTATAATAAAATGTTGAAATTAACTCAGCAGACCGTTTCTGTTAGAAAAGAAGATGTGCAACGCAAGTGGTATATCGTTGACGCTGACGGTGAAACAGTAGGTCGCATCAGTTCAAAAATTGCTTCGGTTTTGCGTGGTAAACACAAACCGACATACACGCCGCACACAGATACAGGTGATTATGTCATCATTATCAATGCCGAGAAAGCTCGTTTTACGGGTAACAAAATGGCTCAAAAAGTTTATTTGACCTTCTCTTTGCACCCAGGCGGTCAAAAATCAATTCTTGCAAAAGATTTGTTGGTTAAAAAACCAATCAAAATCATGGAAGAAGCGATTAAAGGTATGTTGCCTAAAAACAAATTAGGTCGTGCGATGTACAAAAAATTATTCGTTTACGCAGGTGGCGAGCATCCTCATATCGCTCAAAAACCTGAACCGTTAGTTTAGTTATTAGGTTATTAGTGATTAGGTTATTAGCATAATACAATAACCAATAACTCAATAAAAAATAACTCAATAACTCAATCACATTTTTAATAACAATTAGTCACTCATTATATAATGGAACAAATTATTGCAGTAGGTAGAAGAAAAGCCGCTATCGCTCGTGTCTATTTAAGAAAAGGCGAGGGAAAAGTAACGGTGAATGGCAAAGACTACCGTGAATATTTTCCGCAAATGCACGTGAGCCCGTCAGTAGTTGACCCACTTATCACCGTTGAAGTTGCCAGTGCGTATGACGTAATGGTAAACGTATCAGGCGGTGGTTTCAAAGGTCAAGCAGAGGCAGTTCGTATGGGCATTGCTCGTTGCTTGGTGAAGCTGAATGAAGAATTCCGCAAACCATTGAAAGTTAAGAAATTCTTGATGCGTGATCCACGTGCCGTTGAACGTAAGAAATACGGTCGTCCGAAAGCACGTCGTCGCTTCCAGTTCTCTAAACGTTAATATTGGTTATTGGAGGTTTGTATCCGATTTTTCATCTATACATAATCCGTTCAAAATCAATTGTTTTTATTTAATTACTAAATTATTTTAATTAAAAATATAATGGAAAATCCATCACATAAGGAGATGTTGGAGGCGGGCGTTCATTTCGGTCACTTGAAGCGGAAATGGAATCCTAAAATGCAGCCATTCATCTTTGCAGAGCATAAAGGTATTCACCTTATAGATTTGAATCGCACGACTGAAAATTTGGAGCGTGCAGCAAATGCCATGCGTCAAATTGCAAAAAGCGGTCGTAAAATCATGTTCGTGGCGACTAAAAAGCAAGCCCGTGACATCGTTGCAAGAGCAGCGTTGAGCGTGGGTATGCCTTTCGTAACGGAGCGTTGGTTGGGTGGTATGATGACGAACTTTACTACGGTTCGTAAGTCAGTCAAGAAAATGCAAAACATTGACTCTCTTTTGAATGACCCCAATGCTACGGGTATCACTAAAAAAGAGCGTTTGATGATGACTCGTGAGCGCAATAAAATTGAAAAAGTTTTAGGTGGTATCGCCAACTTGAATCGTACACCAGCCGCTGTTTTTTTAGTGGATATAGGTCACGAACATTTGGCTTTACAAGAATCTAAGCGTTTGGGTTTGCGCACTTTCGCCATGGTGGACACGAATGCCGACCCTAACACGGTTGACTTCGCAATCCCTGCTAATGACGATGCTTCTAAGTCTATCTCGTTGATTACCAATCACTTAGTTGAAGCAATTCGCCAAGGTTTGGAAGAGCGTAACAAGACAAAAGAAGTAAAAGCCAACGCATAATAAGTTAATAGTTATTGGTTAATAGTTATTCGTTACTCGTAGGCAACTATATCTAATGAATAACTATTAACCAATAACTGATAACAAATAACTATTTCCTAATTTTTAATTTTTAATTGAAATGGCTGTTAGCATTGACGATATAAAAAAACTCCGTGACATGACAGGCGCGGGTATGGGTGATTGTAAAAAAGCCCTTGAAAATTCAGACGGTGACATCGAAGGAGCAATTGATTTTCTTCGTAAGTTGGGTCAAAAATTGTCAGTAAAGCGTGAAGATCGTGAAGCAAAAGAAGGTGTTTGCTTGGCTTTGACCTCTCACAATCGAAACAATGGTATCGTTTTACGTCTTTCTTGTGAAACGGATTTTGTGGCTAAAAACGATAGATTTGTCGCTTTGGCTGAATCTTTCGCTCAAATCGCTTTGAAAAATCTTCCTGCAACCACTGCCGATCTTTTGGCTTTGATGACAGAAGAAAATATTACAATTGAAGATAAAGTAAAAGAGCAAATCGGTATCATTGGTGAGAAATTAGAAATCAGTGATTACGGTTTTATCAAAACTGCAGCAGGCGCAGGTCAAGTGATTCCTTACGTTCACATGGGCAACCGTGCGGCGGTCATCATTTCTTTGAGCCAAGAAGGCCCGGATTTGGTTGAAGCAGGTAAAAATGTTGCTATGCAAGTAGCAGCAATGAAGCCAGTTGCTGTTGATGAAAAAGGTGTTGATTCTGATACCATCGCTCGTGAAATCGAAATTGGTAAAGAACAAGCTCGTGGTGAAGGTAAGCCAGAAGAAATGATTGAAAAAATCGCTTTGGGTAAACTTAACCGTTTCTACAAAGACTTTACTTTATTGAAGCAAGACTACGTAAAAGACGGTAGCAAAAATGTGGCCGCTTACTTAGATAGCGTTTCAAAAGGTTTGACTGTTGGTGAATTTAAGCACGTCAAATTAGGATAATTATTGAAAAATTAAAAAAGCGAGTTCCGTGAGGAATTCGCTTTTTTTTTAACTAAAATTTTTACAAATGATATCAAAACATATTAAAGCAACGCTGATTTTTATTTTTATATCTTCAATTTGCTATGCTCAAGTTGATACAGTGTGGACTGACAAAGGAGAAATTGTCTTAGGACAAATCTTTGAAGAGCATAGTGACAATGGCAAAATAACTTACAAAATAAAAACGCCAGATAAAAAGGAGCGAAAAATTAAGACTTCCAATACCTTAGCTTTTTATAGAGTTGGTAGTAAAGAAAAATATATCCGTTTATCATTTTCTGGGAATGGATCAAAGTGGTATGAAACAGGATTATTATTTTATGCCATAAATGGAAGTAAAAATTACACTTTTTTTAGAGAAATCTACTCAGAATCACAAGGGCTAAAAGTGCTTTGGACTAAATATTATCAATCAGGAACTTACCTTGCGCCTGTTTTTGGAGGTCTTGCTGGAGGTGTTGCTGGAGGTTTGCTATTTGGTGCGTCATTTGACGGTGAATATAAGGATGGATATTTTATACAAAAAGAGGATAAATTAATTCTTTATGAAGATAGAAATTATAAAAAAATATTTGAAAGTTTGAGTAATGAGTGTAAAGAAATGAAAATAAAGTTCAACAAATCTGAATATTCTTCACGAGATATGATGAAATTTGTAAGAGATTATAACAAAGCCTTAGTACAGGAAAAGTGTGAATAGACCCCCTCAGTATTTTGTGCTATTTAGTAATAAAAACGGATAAAACATTGAATCTCAACACTTTATATTCAGTAATTTTATATTCGCATCAAACTCATAGTCTATAATTTTGAAAAATCTTACTACATATTGGTTATATATATCCTTGTTTTTTGGTATAGCTTATATATATATTTTACCGCCTTTCCAGTCTCCAGACGAACCCAACCATTTTATGCGTATCTACCACATCGCACAAGGGCATCTGAACGGAGAAGTGTCGGTGGATAAATGTTTTTTAGGTGGTTACATTCCAAAAGATTTACCAAGCACCTTTAGCTCATTTAGTTATATGAATTTCCATGAAGAAAAAAAAATTCATGAGGATAGTATTATTTCAAAACTATTAACACCTTTAACATCTAAAGAGCAGATATTTGGCGTTTTTCCAAATACTGCACGGTATGCTTTTACGGCGTACTTTCCACAAGCAGTTGTTACTTATTTATTGGATAAAATAAATACGCCACCTCTCATTATTTTATACGCTCAAAGAATAGTCGCTTTTTTATTTTGGATTCTAATTGTTTATTATGCCATACGTATAAGCCCTGTTTACAAAGAAGTATTGATGTTTTTATCTTTTTTACCTACTTCCTTAGCCGTAAACTCAACCCTAAGTGCGGATGTGGTATCAAATGCTTTTACGTTTCTAATATTTGCTTTATTCCTAAAATTTAAATTTGGGGATGCCAACATTACTAAAAAAGACGGTACAACCTTTTTTGTCGTCATGCTGATGCTGAGTTGGCAAAAAATAGTTTATTTCCCTTTATGCTTTTTATTATTGCTTGTCCCGAAAGAAAAATTTGGCACACTTAGTAGAAAGTTAGGCTTTTTATCTTTTGTTTTTGTCACTAATTTAGCTCTTGTTGTTTGGTGGGCAGGTGAAATAAATAAGCTCATATACCCGACAAATGATAAAAATTTTACCACCTACGCAAATGGAATGCGCCCAGAATGTAGTGTAAATCCCATGTTACAAACTGATATAGTCCTAAAAGAACCTATTACTTTTACAAGCAACCTACTTTTTGCTTCTTACAAATCTTATAACGCTTTCGGTATTTATTTAACAAGTTTCGGTTGGGAGAGCATTACTATTTCAAGAGGACTATTGATAATATTGAAACTATCGGTATTCCTTTTCATTTTAACAAGACAGAGTTTATTCAAAACCTGGGAAAGAATATTTTTACTTTTGTTAGGTCAGTGTCTTGTTATGTTGTTTTTGTTGTCTCAACATCTTCATTGGGCATGTGTTGGAGACGAGATAATCCGTAATTTTGGTGGTAAATATTATATTCCTATTTACCCGCTCATACTTTTCGCCATTACAGGTTTAGTAGATAAACGTCAATTTTTCATCAATCATCGAGCATCTATCAACTTATACTTAGTCATTTTAACTTTAATCGTTCAGATAGAATTCCTATTTGCAATGATTGGAAGGTATTATGATTAAAATGAGATTGCGTTAATAGTTCACAAAAATTATCTCAAAGAAAAAGTGGTTAAAAAAGTCTATTCTTCAAAAGATATGTAGAAATTTGTCAAAAATTTTAAAGTACGTTTTCACACCTACCCCCTCAGTATTTTCACAAAAAAAAGAACAAACCGAACCTGTTATGTCTAAATTAAAATACAAAAGAATCCTTTTAAAATTAAGCGGTGAGTCGCTCATGGGTGAGCAAAAATTTGGTATCACCGCAGACATGCTTCAACACTATGCCCTTCAAGTTAAAGAATTAATTGAGTTGGGCGTAGAAGTGGCAATCGTGATTGGTGGAGGTAATATTTATCGTGGCATCCAAGCTGAAAAATCAGGTATCGAGCGGGTTCAAGGCGACTATATGGGTATGATGGCCACTGTTATTAACGGCATGGCACTCCAAAGTGCTTTAGAAACCGTTGGCGTTTACACCCGTTTGGTGTCCGCCATCGAAATGAAACAAATTGCAGAGCCTTACATTCGTCGCCGTGCCATGCGTCATTTGGAGAAAAAACGGGTCGTTATTTTCGTTGCGGGAACAGGTAGTCCTTTTTTCACCACCGATTCTGCCGCCGCTTTAAGAGCCAATGAAATTGGTGCTGATGTTATTTTGAAGGCCACTCGGGTGGATGGTATCTACACCGCCGACCCCGAAAAAGACCCAACAGCTACAAAATTCGACACATTATCCTTCGCAAAAGTCATTTCTTTGGGCTTGAGCGTGATGGATATGACAGCATTTACGTTGTGTCAAGAAAATAATATTCCTATCATCGTTTTTGATGTGAATAAAAAAGATAATATGCTAAAAGTGGTGAATGGCGAAGCTATTGGCACTTTGGTTGAAGGTTAATTTTGAGTTATTAGGTTATTGAGTTATTAGGTTATTCACAATCAATGTAGAACCTAATAATCAATAACCTAATAACCCAATAACCAATAACTCACTTCACCTTCCCCGGCCCATAAACAACTCTACCCGACTTTGCGCCTGTGTGTTCTCCATTTTTCAACACTTGAACACCGTTCACAAACACCTGTTTCATGCCTGTTGAGAGTTGATGCGGTTTTTCAAACGTTGCATGGTCTTGAATACTGAGGGGGTCGAACACAACCACATCTGCATAGTGACCTACTTGCAAAGCACCACGTTTTTTGATTTTCAAATTCGTTGCGGGCAGCAATGTCAACTTATAAATCGCTTCCTCCATCAAAATCACTTTCTCATCCCGCACATAATGCCCCAAAAGCTTTGCAAAATTGCCATAACTGCGTGGATGCGTCGAAGATTTCAAGAAAACGCCTTCGGGAGCCATCGAACCAGCATCCGAACCGAAGCTCATGTAAGGCAGTTTCATTTGCTTTTTCACATTGTCTTCGTTCATCAAAAAATAAATAACTTCTACCCTACTGCCGTCTTTTATCACGAGGTCACAAGCCGTTTCTTCGGGCGTTTTACCAAATATTTTTGCCACTTCTGCCAACGTTTTTCCAGTCAAATAACGCAAACTATCGGTCTTAAAACCTGCAATCAACATACCCGAAGCACCCGCACCGAGCATCAAATTCTCCCATTTATCGGTCGGTGTACGCATATCTTTGATGATTTGCTGGCGCATTTTGGGGTCTTTAAGTCGTTTAATCCATTCTTTGATGCCACCTTCTTGCGCTGCGGGCGGCATCGAAGCGTCTAAGCCCGTTGCACCCGCCACGTAGTTATACATGTTGGTTGTGATGTTCAAATTTGCTTTTCTTGCGGAGTCGATTTTGGAAATAACCAAATCTTCTTTTGCCCAATTTTGTTTACCCGCTGCCTTCAAATGATAAATTTCACAATGTATATTTGCTTGCTTAGCAATACTTAACACTTCATCAACGGCTTGAGTAAAACGATTCCCTTCTGAGCGAATATGGGTGATGTATGAGCCGCCATACGAGGATGCGACTTTGCAAAGTTCGACTAATTCATCGGTTTTTGCGTAAAATCCGGGTGCATAAATCAAGGCTGAGCCCACGCCCATCGCTCCTTCTTCCATCGCTTCTTTCACCAAAGATTTCATTTTTTCTAACTCTTGAGTGTTGGGTGCAACGTTTTTTGAACCCAAAACATTCTCACGCACAGTCGCTGCACCCACGAAGGAAGCAACATTGCAAGACACGCCTCGTTTGGTCAACCAATCGAGGTAACCACCCAACGTTTTCCATTCAATATTGTAACGAATGTCGCCCATGCTTGCAACCGCCTCTTGCTTTATAGAATCATTTAAAGGCCCCATTGAGTTACCTTCGCCCATCACTTCGAGGGTCACGCCTTGTTTGATGTCACCCATCGAGCGTCCATCTTCGATGAGTGTTTCGGTTGCCCAAGAAAGCATGTTGATAAACCCTGGCGCAACTGCCATGCCTTTTGCGTCAATTTCAGTAGTGCCTTTCAAAATGCCCACTTTTTCAATGGCAGCAATAGTATCGCCTTGAATGAGCACATCACCCACGAAAGGTTTATTGCCCGAACCATCGTAAATAGTGCCATTTTTGATTAAAATACTGAGGGGTCCCTTTTCGTTTTTGCAGGAAAGACAGAAGGTTAAAAGTGTGGAAAAAATGAGTAATTTCTTCATCATAAGATTTCGTTTTGGTTA
Source organism: Saprospiraceae bacterium (assembly GCA_043728105.1). Lineage (GTDB taxonomy): Bacteria > Bacteroidota > Bacteroidia > Chitinophagales > Saprospiraceae > JAAFJT01. Next base: position 25,344 of record JAYTMW010000299.1, read on the forward strand.
AAAATCTAAAATTAAAATGTAATTCTAATTTAAAGATAGACATAAATCCGAATTAGCCCAATGAAAGTTTTTTGATTTACAACCGAAGTTCCTATAACATTTTTACCTTTGTTAAAATTATCCTAATCTATTTAAAATCAAGTGACCTTCTACTATCTTTTACGTTTAAATATAGAAGCTGTCATTTACATAACTTGTTGTATTTCAACAGATTACACAATTTTTTAATTTCTAATTCTTTATTGAAATATGGCTTTGATAAAACCTGTTAATGGCATTGAACCTCGTTTCGGTAAAAATTGTTATTTAGCTGAGAATGCCACGATAGTCGGCGATGTTGAGATGGGCGACGATTGTTCGGTCTGGTTTCAAGCCGTGATTCGAGGCGATGTGCATTACATCAAAATGGGGCATAAAGTGAATGTGCAAGACGGCGCAATCATTCACTGCACCTATAAAAAACACCCGACGACCATCGGCAACAATGTCTCCATCGGGCATCGTGCCATCGTGCATGGATGCACGATTCACGACAACGTGTTGGTGGGCATGGGCGCAATTGTGATGGATAATGTGGTCGTTGAATCCA
>JAYTMW010000300.1:0-2968 GCA_043728105.1 Saprospiraceae bacterium
TCTAATACAATTTTGGCATTGGGAAAACATTGGCGCGCTGCTGTAATATAAGCGTCCCAATTATCACAACAAACGTCTGTTATTTGCTGACAAAAATCAGCACCAAGTTCTTTGAAATGGGCAATTAATGTTTCTAATTTGCGATTAGGTAGCATATCCACAACGATACCTCTATCAATGTCTGTGAGTACACAAAAATAGTCACCTTTGCCTTTTCGATGGCTTTGTTCATCTATGCCTAATCGGCGAACTTGAGCGTAACGCTGCTTCAGATTAGCCAATTTTCGGGACTCTCGAAGCACTAAGCGTTCCACTGTTTTAGGCACCATATTGACAAGACAGCCGACTTCAACAGCACTCTGTTTTTGGGCTAATAAAAATACATATTTCGATTGACGGTGCGTGTAGCTTCGGTGCGCATCAGCAAAGCATAAGGGCTCATAAAAATAATGCTGGCAAGAACGACAAAAAAATTGACGAACTGTGACTTTTAACCAAACTTCACGACCTGAAATGGCTAAATCTCGAATCGTACGAACATGCTCTTGGTTAACACAAGAAGTCAGTTTACCACACTTGCGGCAAACACATTCTGTGACATCAGATTTTACACAACAAAAGATAATAATTTCTTTATCTGATAAAGAAACATCAGTAATGTCTAAATCTGGAAGATTTAATAACTCACGATAAATAGCAAAGTAATTCATTCACAAAGATACACTTTAAGGAGAACTCCACTAAAATTGTCAAACAACCATAAAAACCGAGCAATGGCTAGAGACTTAATTCACGATGTTGTCAGGGAAGCCCTCGTAAAAGATGGTTGGACAATTACACACGACCCTTACCGCATGGAAAACTACGACCCTGCTTGGGAAATAGATGTAGCTGCAGTGGTTAACATAGAAAAAAAAATAAAGCATCACCAACGCGTTTTGACTGCCTACGTTGAGCAATTAGCCAAAGAGCGCAACGAATCACTTGGCTCAACGCTTGGTTATCAAGCAGTTACAGATATAAAACACAATCAATTTCAATTAATTCACATATCATGGTTTGGTCGTCAGCACTCTTTTAAGGTGTTGCTACATTTTAGTATTCACCCAGAAACGGGTAATATTTGGGTACAACAAAACAACACTGAAATCCCTTTGGATACCGATTTTAGTGATTTGGGCATTCCAAAATCGCACCTTGTTCTAGGGTTTCGCCCTGCGGATATGCGCGAATTGTCCAATTACGCGGTCATGTAAAACAAGATTTCTTAAAAATTAAATTTAACAATCGTCCCGCCCGACCCGACGAGCCACCCCTCAGTAATAGCGTCTTTTTGAAGCGGATTGAAGGCGAAAAGGTCGTAAAAATTAACATTTGGCAGACCATCGGCTACTTGCCACGACGCGCCGCCGTCCGATGTGCGCCAAAGTAAACCATCGTCGCCGCAAATGAGGCCCCTCAGTATATCGGTAAAAAAAACAGCTCGAAAGTGTTTTGCACCAAATTGACTAGCCGATTCAAGGCTCGACCACGATGCCCCGCCGTCGTTTGTCGTCAAAATTGACCCCGAATAACCGACCATAAAACCCACTTTTTCGGAAGGAAAACAAATGGATTGATAGAAATCAGCATCCAATTTTTTTAAGGCCTGCCATGTCCGACCTGCGTTTGTGGAACGCACAACCAAGCCATAACCAACCGCTACGACCGTCGAATCGTCGGCAAACGCCACCGATTCTAACTCTTGTGGAAAGGTGTCAATGTACTGTTTTATGGCATTTTTTACATCAAAAGTCGCCAAAATGCCGCCTTGCCAACCTTGCCCGCCTACGGAAACGCCGCGACCGTTACGCACTGCGACATCCCGAAACCATTTCCAAAACGGATGCGCGACCCAACGAAACACGCTGTCTTTTTTCGGTAAACCAAAAATTTGTCCACTGATGCCGACGGTGTAAAAAGCGGCCCCCTCAGTATTTTGGGCTTTTGGGTCAAATCCACCACCATAAAGTGACCATGCTTGAACGCTGTCGGATCGCCAAGTTGCGCCCCCGTTCGTTGTGCGTAAAGCGAAGCCACCTGTCCATGTATTGCCGCCGATAATGACACCGTTTTGAGCATCAAAAAACTGAACACCTCGCCAATCATTCGATGGACTGACGACCGTTTTTGTCCACTGAACAGCCACCGTTTCTTTTCGGCAAGCCATGAAAAGAGTCAATAATGCGCTAAATCCTAGTAAAAATCGTTTATTTTTCATTAAAATGGATAATTGCGTTTGCAAATAAAGGGCGAAAGTATTACAAAGCCTTCACGATACCCCCTCGGTATTTGACTGATTTTCTTGTTCCGTTTTAAGGTTTTGAAAATATTACTGTACATTTCGCACGACATGGGCCACAGATTGGACTGATTAGGCTCATTTTGAATTTGTGCAGTATTATCGGTTTTGAAATGTGGACATCAGTGGACTGTGAAAAACGCAACGGATGTTCAAAGTCGTCAAAATTTTGCTCAACGATTGGGCTTGAACGGTCGCTTTGCCGTTTTCGATGTCAAAAACAACCGTTTTGCCCACACCTGCGAGGTCGGCTAATTGAAGGCGTGATAGACCCGCTTCCTTACGGTGAAATTTAACAAAAGTGGCAAGTTCTTGAAAATCCATTTTATTACTGTTTAAGCGGTAAAAATAGAGTATTTTTTAGTTTAATGGTTTATTTTAGGTTTCTATTTTACAAAAATTACTGTCAAGACGGTAAAAAAAAAATTATACAGAGGGTGGTAAAAAATGGGATTCAAACATTTACGAAATCTTATAGAGTCAAGTGTTGATACGTTATATTAAAATGTCTGACTGCGGCGTAGCTGCACAATCTCGGTAATACTGCCCCAAAGCTCAATTTTTTATGCGGTGTAACCGCTAAACGTGCTGTTTTGCGGTTACACCGCATGGTAAAAGTCGTTGTTG
>JAYTMW010000301.1:0-8162 GCA_043728105.1 Saprospiraceae bacterium
ACTTCGATGCTGTGTTCTTTTCTTTTCATAATTAGCGAATTTGACCGTGTAGGGCATGTAAGGTGCAGTGTATTAATTGTTATATTACCCTAAAAACCAAACACTACACCTTATATACACCTCTAATTTACTTTTGTAAGCCTTTGATTTACCTCTTCTTAAACCCCGAAGAAGGCTTTAATGACCGTGCCGACCAAAACAAGGAAAATACAAGAACCCATCCATCCCATCAGGGCTTTGTTTACGTCTTGGTCACCGTTGTTCCACTTAATGTAAACTCGGATGCCGCCGATGAAGCCGACTACTCCACCAATCGCCAATACAAGACTTCCGATAACATCTACATAGGTTTTGAGTTCTGCCGTGGCACTTGATATGGCTTGTTTGCCGTTTTGTGCCATTAGGGCTTGTGCCGTTAAGCCTACTATTAGCAGTAGGGCGGCTTGCTTGGTTTGTTTGTTCATTTTAAAATAGATTTGTTTAAAGACCGATATTCCGAATAGCGGATTTTGGGCTAAATAGCCCTTTATGAAGTGTATTAATTGCCTAAATTAAATTTTTGGTAGATTCTATTGGCTTCATCCTCAAACCCACCTTTTGATTCTGCAAACATTTCCTCAATAGTTTGAGCGTTGCCTTTTACGTTCAAAGAATTATCAATATTCTCAATATCCAATCCAGAAAGTCCTCCTAAACCCTCTAATTCAGAAGATTCAATTGGCTCTGGTAATTCTTGAGTCTCTACAAATTGCGGATTTTGGATTACCCCATCTATCATAAATTCTGTTGAATTTATCATCCTCACTACCTTTGGGGTAAAATCTTGCGGCGGTCGGATATTGAAATGCGATGTATCCAATTCTTGAAAACCACTATGGGTTTTTCTTGATGCTTTTCTCCGATAACATATTAATTCGTAACCAACGAGAAGTGTGTAATACAATCCGTATATAATACCAATTGTTTTAAAAAAGATGAGCCAAGGCATAAATAGTAATTTTTAAATCGGTGAAACAAGCTACTTAAATAGTTGTTAGAATAGTTTTCTATCATTTAACGATGCAAAGGAGAACTTAAAATACCATAAATACAACTATTATTTTATTCTTTTTAAATAAATGTATAATTAGGTTACGTCTCGTATATCATTAAAAAAAGGTAGGGAAAACAGACTATAAACATAGTTTTATCCATGATTTTAAATATTTCGTCATTCTTAATAACCGTTTCGCATCGTATTAATTTTTCTTTTTCTATCCGTCTCTAAATCATTTTCAGCAGAAAAACCTAAGTTCATATTACTACCCATTTCTATCTTTTCAACTCTTTCAACGTCTTTTAAATCCATAAAACTATGCTCCGTTAAAAAGGCGTAATTTGAAACATTATGTGTTTCATTATTGGCTCGGTCAAGTAGAAAAAAGTCATTACCTTGCTGAAAGACAAATAAATCATGGGTATTCATGTAATCATCCACTTTATTGTTTCCTTGCTCTTGCATTTCCAAGAGAGATTCAACATGATGTGGTTTCTGTTCTACCTTGTTATCATCAATTTTAGCACCTTTATAGAATTCAGACAATTTCAAAATTTCTGAACCCCTAAAAACCTGCTTGGATGCGTTGTCAATCAGCGTGTATCCGTAAGGCGTTTCCTTGCCTTCTCCCCGATGAAAAATCAAATCTATACCAAATTTATCTTTCAAAAAATCCTCTAAATTGGGCTTGTCTTTATACTTCAACAAAACGGCTTTGAGTTGTTTTTTTCGAGCATCGTCGGGCTTCATTTTTAACTTTTGGTCAATGTCTGAACGTGGGATAATAGCAATATTCCTTTTATTTTCTAAGAGTATAATATCCCTTTTTTCATCTGTTTTAACGGAATATCCTCGTCGTTCAATGAGTAATTTCAACTGCGCTTCGGTCGTGAAATTGTATTGCATGATGCCATCAACAATGTTTTTACCACCTAATTCTTGACGGTTAAAGGCTTGCATAATCTGCCCAATGTGACGCAAAGATTCTTTTTTTTCAAAACTGTCTCTCACTTTGACCCCCTCAGTATTTACCCTCGTGCTGACGATGTGGACATGATTATTATTCGTGTCTTGATGAAAATAAAGCAAATAGGGATTGTCTCCATAACCCATGCGTTTAACGTATTCTTCGGCTATGATTTTCAATTCATCGGCGGTGTGTTCATGCCCTTTGGTGGATATGACAGCATGAAATTGTTTGCGTTTGACCCGTGAGTTTTGCTGCGCAATGTCGTTGAAATACTTGATGTAATCGGACTTTTGCCAAAAATCAACGGCAGTCAAATTCCCTTCGAAATTGACTGCCGCTAAGAGTTCCGCCTTTTGTTCAACTACTTTTTGCTCATTGTAATAAACTGCTTGAAAACTGTTAGAGGATTGCATTATTTTGGCTATCATGAAGTAGTTGTTTTATATTCTCGCTGTTGCGTTTGATGTAGTCTTCTAAGGCATAATCCAATAAAGTGGATACGCTTTTGACCTGTTTAGCTCTTTTCAAAGCCATAAAAACCTCATACAGATCTTTTCGGATAACCACTTTTGCGTTTTGAGTATCCTTTACATTTTCATTTATATCAGACAAAAACCCTTCCGCTTTGCCAGCCGATTTTATAATTGTCTTTGGCTCATTCGTAAGCGAAGCCTTTACAACCTTTTTCTCAGGTTGCATCGTAACTTTTTCCTTCTTAACAACCTTTTCCTTTTTTTCTGGCTGCGTTACAGGTTCATCAGGTTGTAAAATATTGAGAAGATCATTGACCAAACTGCTTGTATCGTTATTCATGATGTTCAAATTTTATATTTTTCAATTATTAAATCAAATACTTTTCCAACAATTCCTTTTTGTTCCTCGGTCATGCCAAAGGTGCTTATCCTTTTTACGGCGGCTCTATCACTAATATCATCGGTAACAAGACCTAATTTTTTTAAAGAATTGTGGACTTCTTCTTTCAGTTCATAGTTCATTGATTTAATCCTGTTGGGTATAAAAACAATCTCTTTTGCGCTATCTAATTGTTTGATAACGCTTGCAAAAGTACCTGTACTGATGAAAGACCGTACATCATAATCAAATGGACAAACAATCAAGTCACCGTTTTTCAAAACAGGAACGAGGTGTGGGTCGTCCATTTTTCCTGGCAAATCAATAACTATATTAATGTCTGTACTTTTAAGTTTTTCCGCAATTTTTGGGTAGTCACTTAATTTAGTGTAGATAACTTCATAAGGCTTTGGGGGCAAATTTTCCCCAAGTTCCAACTCCCTACTCCGTGTAGATGTAATGGATTGTTGAATATCCATTTCGATAACAATGACCTTTTTGCCCTTTGTTACTAAGTAGTTTGCAAACAGGATTGATAAAGAAGTCTTCCCTACCCCACCCTTTTGATTAGCAAAAATAATCTCCATGTGCTTGTTATATTTAATTGTTAAAAACCTTTTTTAGTAATTGTTCAAACCTCATTTGCATTGCGGTATATTTAATTATGTTAGAATTAAAGCGGTCAATACTGTCAAAATTGATTCGATGTTCCAATAAAAAATTGGTGTATCGAGCCACTTGATTAATATTTTTACCTACCGCATTCATTTCATTTGTCAAAGATTCCATCGTTTCGGTAAGCTCTTTTGTCTTTTCAAAAGGCTTTTTTTTATTATCTAAACACGATTCTCGGATGTAATCTGATACCGTTTTAAACTCCGATGAATACGTTAAAATCTGCTGATACTCGGATTCTGTTACAACCAAATGAATCCTTTTGCTTTTTTTATCCTTAATTTCCTTCGCTTTTTTAAGCGGCTTTACTTGAATTTTATCCATTAAAGAAAAATTGAGTGGCGAAAATTTTTTAACCCCTCGACTTTTTCGAGAGGCAAGATTTTGTTTTTAGTAGCATTTTATGCGCATAAAAACACATCTTGCCGTTAAAATTAGTGCGAAAAAATCGCCCTAATTTATTAGACATAATCACAACTCACAAAATACTATCCAAAAACCCTACCCACCTAACTATTTTAAAAAGTACCGTTTATTTGCTTTTTAAGACACTAAAAGTAAAATCACTCTCAACCATGCGCTTTGCGCTTTAAAATCAATTGAACTTAAATTAATCAATGCTTTTTAAAGCCTTATATTCTTTTGTGCAACCACTATTTTTAAAAAACAATCAAGATTAATTTTAATTAAAACGTAAAAACGCAATTGCGTAAAATTATAAATGCCAAAATTAGTAAAATTATTTTTACGGAATAATATTTTTCTATAAATACATAAAATATTTTTTACTTTTTAATAAAATAAAGTAAATGCGTAAATGCGTAAATGCGTAAATGCGTAAATGCGTAAATGCGTAAATGCGTAAATGCGTAAATGCGTAAATGCGTAAATGCGTAAAAATATTATTCCTTTTTTTATTTTATACTTATTTCCGTAAATAATAAAATATATTTTTAATTATTTACGGAAAAAGAAATAAACGCAAAAAAAATCCCGTTTTCGTTGACGGGATTTTAAATTTTTCACAATAGGGGAGAAGAAAAACAGAAACTACTCTTGTTCGTCTTCTTTGTCTTTATCATTTAAAAGATTCAAAAAATTAGAAGGTGACACGACTTTGATTTTATTATCTTCCTCAAAAGCTTTCAACGCCCGACCCGCTGCCTTACCTCCTGCTTGTGCTGCATCATGATTTTCATTGAATCCTTGTGCATCGTCAATATTTGCCATTTGTCGGGTGGCATCTTCGCCCAACATGGTAAAAATAAGTTCAAAATTGGTCATGTGGTCTCTCAAATTTTCTTTTGCTAAACCTTTATGCTTGGCGTGTTCGCTTGGTGTAACGCCAAAAGTCGCTTTGGCAATTTCGGCGGTCAAAATAGAATATTCTTGGCCCTCTTTAACCCCTCTTTTTTGCCATTCGTCCGTTAACTCCTTTCTGATACTGATAGATTTTAAACGGCGTTCAATCCATTCATCACTATACCCTTTTGCTCTATAAATTTCTTTCAATCGCTCATAACCTAATTCGGGGTTTTCGGTTTCTTCTAAAAACTGTTTACCGACATTGGCAAGCCACAATTTAAAAGGCTCTGCCTTTGGCGAAGGAATAGACATTATAATTCTTAGTACCCCCTCAGTATTTGCGCAATCCGTTTTATATCCTTTACCGTCAATTCCTTTAAATTTCAGTTTTATCCAAAACGGATAAAACTGATTTTCTTTAAGTAAAGCCTTTTGTACTTTATTCCAGTATGCCGTAGGCTTTGGACTTTCTGTTAAAACTTTTATAACATCAACAATAGAAAAATACCATTCTCCATTTTCTAATGTCTTACGAATGTTTCTTTCATTGAATGGCAACATTTGATTATCCTCCATTGTGTTTTTCTTTTAAAAGTTTAAAAACTAAGAATATTGTTAACTTATTATAATCTGTTAAATCCCTTTTACCTGTTTTCCAAAGACTTATTGTAGCTCTATTTAAGAACAAATAGTCTGATAATTCAGCGTCCGAAATACCATATTCGATTTGCATTTTTTCAACGTCTTCAAACGTAAAAGTTTTTAGATTATCTAAAAGACTATCTAAAAATTGCTTTGAGGTGTCGGTCTTGTCATTGTTGTACTTTGAAACACGAGGCATAATTTTGCATTTTTGTCAAAATTTTAAACGTCATTAAAATTTTGATGTAAATTTATGACAGCCCCCTCAAAGTGAAGGGGCTGTTTTTTAACCTCAAAGATAACCTTTTTCTAAAAACGACGTGTAACTATGGCTCGTCAAAATGATACTATCTAATAATTTGATTTCTAACAATACTCCCGCTTCTTTTATTTTATTTGTCATTACCCTGTCTTCGGGTGATGGCTCTAAATTCCCGCTTGGGTGGTTGTGCGCTATGATAATGGCGCAAGCATTCGCCTTTAAGGCCCCTTGAAATATCATCCGTATATCGTAGTAAACACCCACTCCGCCACCTCTCGCATGATGGTATATCCCTAAAACTTGGTTCGCTCGATTCAAATACATAACCTTAAATTCTTCGTAGTATTCTATTGCATCAACATTCCAAAATGACCTAAATAAGGTTTCCGTTTGGGTGACTGTTAGTATTTTCTCCGTGCTATATTTGCTCGGACGATATATCAATTCTATTTCTGATATTTTGTGCGTGTTCGTCATTTTCTTATTTCTTTGTTTTTTTACGAGGGAAAATAAAGCCGTTTGGTTACAGGCTTTACCCCCTCAGTTTACCTACCGAAGGCAGGTATTTTGATGAAATTTGATGCCCCTATTATTCAAACTGTTTGATTACTTCATTCAACCATGATTCAAATATGCGGCTGTTCGCCATGTCTAAATAACTGTAAAATTCTAAGCTGTGCCGTTTCTGTCGCTCAAACTTCTCCCACAAATGGCCCTGCATCATGCCAAAGCATTTAAAACTGCTTTCCGTGGCGTTCATTTCTATCCAGTTTAGAGCCGCTAAAAATATTCTTACTCGTTGTTCGGGGGGCATGTATTGCCCTATTATTCTTACTGTTACCTTGTTTCCACTACCCATTTGCCCCTCCTTGTTTTTGTGGGTCTGCCTTTTGTATTGGCTCAACTTGTCCCGTGTGAAATAAATACGCCATCCCGTAAAAGCTAAATTCGTCCTCTCCTAATACCTCGCTCGGCGGTGCGCTCCGTGATTTGCTTGGGTTCGCCTTTTTGTAGTCTTCATTCATGCGCTGTTGCTTTGGGCGTGACCATACCGCAAAACCCTTTTCTCCCTTCTTCACTTGGTAGCCTTCTGCCTTCCATCCCAAATACGTTTTAAAGTCGCTCGGATGCTGCCCTATTTCGTGGCTGTAATGCCCTAAAATGATGTCGTTTAGGTTCGTTTCCATTATCTGTCTTAGTGGCTTTAACTCTCTTGATAGGGCTTTTAATGCTTCTCGCTTTGCCTTATGCTCGCTCTGATTTGTTTGTGCTTCCATTGTATTTGCTTTTGATTGTTAAATAATGGGGGATTTTATTTAATGTTTTTAGTGTTTGAAGGCTGCGGGCTTCATGGTTCTATAAGTTCCGAAATACGACACCGCCACTATAAAAATAATCACTCATAAATAAATCTCTTGCATACGCTTCTTCATCAAAATAATACACGTTTATTTTTGCCTTCTCCATTGCTGAATACCAGCCGTTTTGCTCCGCTAAATATTCTGCATACGCTTTTTCGTTGTCATATTTCCCTTCGTAGGCTTCATCAAATTGGCTCACTAAATAATCAAAATCGCCCGTGTAACCTACATGACTAATCCAATTTAAAAACGCTTCTCCTTTTTCTTCATCGCCTTTGTAATGCTTCATAAACTCAAATACTTGTTCTGATAGGTGGCTTTCACTTACCCACGTTTTGGGCATGTCGTGCAAAACGCCTTCGTAATCTTGATACATGTATTCGGGGTCGTGTTCGCCTTTGTGCAATTTCTTACACGCTTTCACAAATGCCTTTTTGTCGGCGTATTTTGTTAGGTCTAACCATTCTCCCCTTATACTCCCTCCGTTGTACTTACCATAAGTACCAACATATATTTTTGCTTCCATGAGTTGCTATTTTGTTTGATTGTGACAAATGAAACCTACCCCCTCAGTATTTCATCAATACTTGGGTATTTTGGGTATTTCTTTTTTACAAAAGGGATAGGCTATTGATTTAAGGGTGTTACGCTTGGGCTACTACCGTTTTATCCTTTTTTCCCTTCCGTGTACTCTTTGTTGTTTTCACTTCGATTTTTACAAGGGCTAACGCTTGAACCTCTGCAACTGCTTCAACATTTGCAACCTTTACAGGTGTTTGGCGTGGCTCTCTCTTAGCTACTTGGTCAATGCTGAATAAAGATACCATTGGGTAAAACGTTATTACATCGGGTACACCTGCAATTAGTCCTTCCTCTAAATTAGTGGTTTTCTTTGTCAACTGACCCCAAATAGAATACGACTTCTCCCCTTTCTTGACCATGTAACCCAATGTGTTCCAAGAGTCAAGGGTTTTGAAGTCTTGGGCTGATACGCCTGTTTGCTCGGAATAAAAGAATACCAAAGCGGCATTGATTGAGGTTTGATTTTCATCCGCTAAC
>JAYTMW010000302.1:0-1857 GCA_043728105.1 Saprospiraceae bacterium
TATTTTTGTGCGAAACAACAACTTGAAATTTAGTAAATGGGCCCCTCAGTATTTTCGGCTAACAAAACATAATTTGTACTTCTGCCACCCGATTCTTCCTTCGCCAAAATCGCTTTTTGACATAAATCCTGAATATCTCGCAACGCCGTATCTGTTGAACATTTTGTCATTTTAGCCCATTTCGAGGAATTTAGCTTGCCTTCAAAATCACCCATAAATTTATTGAGCATGAGGATTTGACGCTCATTCAGTATTGTTTTCGTGTGTTTTTTCCAAAATTCACCTTTATTCAAGACCTTTTCAAGCGTTTTATCGGTTGCCAAAAGCGATTGAGTCAAACATTCTAAAAACCATGCAAGCCAATCCGTGATGTCTGAATTACCTTTTTGCGTCTTTTCAAGTATCTGATAATACCCATTTCGTTGCAACCGAATTTGCGCTGACATGCTGTAAAAACGTTGCGCACTACCCTCTGCCCTCGATAGTTGCATATCGGTTATAGCACGAGCAATTCGACCATTGCCGTCGTCAAAAGGGTGAATTGTGATGAACCAAAGATGTGCAATTGCCGCTTTCAACACGGGGTCAAGCTCTTTTTCGACATTAAACCAAGCAAGAAAATGAACCATTTCGGCATCCAACAAAGCCGCATCGGGTGCTTGAAAATGCACTTTTTCTTTACCGAAACCACCCGAAACAACCTGCATTGCGCCCGTCTCATCTTTGCGCCATTGCCCAACACGGATGCGATACATGCCACTTCTGCCCGTCGGAAACAAAGCACTATGCCACCCGAAAAGCCGTTCGGCATCGAGCATTTTATCGTATTTTTGGGTGGCATCCAGCATCATTTCTACTACTCCGTCCACGTCTCTATCCGAAGGAATAAGCCCCGAAATATCCATGCCCAATTGTCGAGCAATGGACGAGCGTACTTGTTCTGGTTGCAAAATTTCACCTTCAATTTCCGACGATTTTATAACATCCAACGTCAAGGTTTCTAAATTTGCTTCTTGTTTTAAATCAAAACCCAATGACAACATTTTGCCCGACAATTTCCCTTGTAAATGCCTCGCATGAGCAAGTATTGGGATCAACTTCTCGTTGTCCCAAGTGAAATTTGTCCAATCTTTTTGTTGATGAATGTATAAGTGCATCGTCTTGATTTTTTAGTAAAAATGGATAATTGTTTAGCCATACTGCCTATTCAACATGCTAAACAGATACAAAAATAGTAAAATTAATCAAAAAAGGTTCTATTCGCCGCAAATTATGCGGCGAATAGAACCTTTTTTTACCGCAACCTCAAAACGGTTTTTCAAAATTGAATCTTTAAAATTCAAAATTGGCGCAATAACTTTTCCGAGATATTTTTCATCTTAAAAAAAATATCCAATACGGCAATTTCGACACGCTACTAAAATGAATTTCACCATTCATCGGATTAGTAATTTGTTAGCTCGTTTATATATGTGCGAGTCCGCTGGGCCTGTCTGCCGACAAAGGCAGGCTCGGAATAATCACGCAAATTTGTTTACGCCAATAACCAATTTCTTACTCTTTTCGCCGCCCCGGAATCACATGCTTTGCCAAAATTCGCTTGCCATTAACCCGACTTTCATCACTTTTTTTCACGGTCCAAAGTTTTTCGGTTGCTTCACGAGAAGCGGATTTCAAGTCAATAATGGGTTTAAAATAGTCTCTTTCAAGGTCAAAATTGAGGAATTGAGCGTCCAATTGGGTCATTTTAGAGGGTTCATGGATAAAATTTGTCGGCAGATTTTTCAATTCAGGCACCCATTTTTTGATAAAAACGCCTTCGGAATCGTGCTTTTCAGAATTCAAAATTGGGTTATA
>JAYTMW010000303.1:0-1673 GCA_043728105.1 Saprospiraceae bacterium
AATTTTGTTAAGCCATCAACAATTGTCGCTATTTTTTCACCAAATCCAACCCTTATTTCATCCAGCGTTACCTCCGTATCTTCCACCACATCATGCAGCAAAGCAGCCACCACAGCAGTTGGTCCCAGACCAATTTCCTCAGCACAAATCCGCGCGACTTCGATGGGATGCAAAATATACGGCTCACCACTTTTACGCCGCTGCTGACTATGCGCATCTACAGCCATCTCATAAGCGCGGCGGATATTTTTACTATCCTCAGGCGTGATAGGCGTTTTAATGCTTTTGAGCAACAGGCGATACGCTCTTTGAATCATCAAGCGTTCGGGTTCATCATATTGAATGAGGGTTTCGGGCATATTTACCAGATTTGATAGTTTTTTCTAAAAAGATAACGATTTATATGCTCCAATAGTTCCTTGAAGGTATAAAATATCTTCCTCATACAAATATAATAAAAAAAAAGATAAGAAGAAATAGTGAGCGAAATAAAATACTTTTTCTTTGGGAAATGATACCCCTCAGTATTTTTAATGAAAATGGAAGATTTTGATTAGAAAAGGGGTTGAAAAATTACAAAAAATGCTTAATTTTGTTTAAAATAAAAAACTATGGCTTATAAATATATTGTATCAAATCCAAAAATTTTAGCAGGCAAACCTATTATCAAAGGTACCCGCATAAGCGTTCAACTTATTCTGGAATGGTTGGCTACAGGCGGTACTATCGACACTATCCTTGAAGAATATCCACATATTCCTCGTGAAGGTATCGTCGAAGCGTTAATTTATGCTTCAAAATTTATGGGTAACGAATACTTTGTAGAAGTGGAAAATGTAGTCGCCTTATGAAATTGATAGATTACCCTATTTTAGCTGATGAAAATATCAAAACATCCCTTGTTTTATACCTACGAGAAAAAGGGTTTGATGTCAAATCTGTCCGTGAAGAAAAATTATTTGCCTCTCCAGATGTTGCTTTATTACGTTTAGCACAATTTGAAAAACGAGTTATCGTCACCCAAGATGATGACTTTGCTAAAATCGTTTTTACTCAAAAAATATCATTCATAGGCATAATTCACCTACAACCTGGGCATTTTGCCGGTAATATTCATATTCAAACTTTCAACTCAATCTTACAGTTAGACCCTGACTTGACCTCACCTTTTATTATATCAGCAGTAAATGATGGTGTTTCAACTAAAATTAAAGTTAGGCATTTTCCATATTTATAAAAAACTTATGAAATGATACCCCTCAGTATTTCGACTCTGAAAACAGAATAGAACTAAAGATTCTTAGTCAAGTCATCAATATCATTTTCAAGGGAAGGATATTTGCGAAATAAGGCGCGGAAATTGCGCTCAAATTCTTCATGGAGTAATATTCTCATACTGGAGTTGTTGTTTAAAATCTGCCCATGTGCATCCTTGTGCCGCACCATTTTCTACCTCTAACAATGCTCGTTTAAGGCTTTCCCAAACAGCAAGTTGTCCCGGCAAGAGTCGTTCTTCTAACTCTTGAATAGTAGGATGAGTAGCAAAGTAATCTATTTTTAAGGCTTGTAAAAAAGCCTCTAAAACTCTTTTTTGCTCATTATTTTGAGGCAATACTGTAATAGCATCCATATATTTTGTCTTTAAAATTCTTTACAAATATAGGCTTTTCTTT
>JAYTMW010000304.1:0-2127 GCA_043728105.1 Saprospiraceae bacterium
ACATCAACATCATTCCGCAGGATATTGGAAGGGTTCTTTTAAACTTATTTAACAATGCTTTTTATGCCACCAATCAAAAGCAGAAAGACCTTCAGGAAAGTGAAAAATACGAACCTCTTGTAACTGTAACAACCCGAAAACTCGGCTCCCCGTTAGGGGATGGGGGCAAAATTTCGATTCATGTCAGTGACAATGGCAACGGCATCCCTCAAAACATTGTAGATAAAATATTTCAACCCTTCTTTACAACAAAGCCGACAGGGCAAGGAACAGGATTAGGTTTATCATTAAGCTACGATATTATAAAAGCTCATGGAGGAGAATTGAGGGTG
This sequence comes from Saprospiraceae bacterium, assembly GCA_043728105.1. Classification (GTDB taxonomy): domain Bacteria; phylum Bacteroidota; class Bacteroidia; order Chitinophagales; family Saprospiraceae; genus JAAFJT01. Next base: position 333 of record JAYTMW010000304.1, read on the forward strand.
GAAACGAAGGAAGGGGAGGGGAGTGAGTTTATTATTGAATTAGTTTAAAATGATTTTAATAAAACACATAAATATGAAGTGGAAAAAAGTCCTTTTTTGTTTATGTCTTTTATTTAATTCACTATATGGGATTGCTCAGTCTGATTTATCGGTATTTACCGGAGGTGATACAATTGCGATAAACAAGTTGTTGAATCAAAGTAAGGAGCTGGTTTCAAAAGATCCTCAAAGAGCTATAAGTGTAGCTATTCAAGCAAAAAAATTAGCGGAAAAAATTAATTTTTTTAAAGGACAGGCTTATGCTATCAAAAATATTGGCATGGGTTATTATGTCAAGGGGGAAAAAGGAGAGGCCCTAACATACTGGAGAGAGTCATTGAACATTTTTGAAAAAATAAGTGAAGAAACTGGGATCTCTAATATGTTGAATAATATTGCCGCAATATATTTTGCTCAGGGAGATGATAAAAAAGCATTGGAATATTCCTTGAGGTCTTTAAATATTGCCGAGAAATTAAAAGATACCCTGCGTACAGTTTCCACACTCGTTACAATTGGGAGTATTTACAGAAACAACAAAGCTACAGAAGCTAAAGCGCTCAACTATCTTCTAAAGGCATTGCCATTGTCTGAGGCAATGGGTGATATTGATGGGGCAGGAACTATTTCTGCAAATATTGGTGAACTTTATTTTGACTTAAACGACTTTACAAATGCTATTGTCAATTTTGAAAGGTCAATAAAATCGCAAGACAGTTCTACTAATACTTCTTATGCTTACAATGGACTTGGTAAAACATATTTGAAACAAGGTGATTTTAAACAAGCACTAAATTATCATTCTAAAGCTTTGGCTATTGCCAAAGAAATTAATGATAAAGTCAATGAGGGTATTAGTCTTGAGGGTATCGCAAATGTTTATAACGGGAAAAACGATTACGCTGCTGCAATAAATTATTATAATAAAGCCATCACAATTGCAAAAGAAAATAAAGTAATAGTTCAGCTTAAAGACCTTTACCTGAAAATGGCATTAACCTACTCAAAAACCTCAGACTATAAAAAGGCCTTTAAATACAAATCACTTTATGCTGAAGCAAAAGACACTCTATATGAAACTGAAACTAATATAAAATTAGGCAGTCTTCAGTTTGATCTTGACATGCAAAAAAGAGACGACTCAATTTTATTGGCTAAAAATGTAGAATTGCAGGAACTCAGATTTGAAAAATTTGCCTCCCGGAATGCATTAAAAATTTACACTTTAGTTGGTTGTCTTACTATATTGTTGATAGTTGCTGTATTTCTTTACCGTAATAATCGACAGAAACAAAAGGCAAAAACAGAAGTTGAACAAGCATTTACAGAATTGAAATCCGCCCAGGCCCAACTCATCCAGTCCGAGAAGATGGCTTCTCTTGGTGAGCTTACCGCAGGCATTGCACATGAGATTCAGAACCCGCTAAACTTCATCAATAATTTTTCGGAAGTAAATAAAGAACTGATAGAAGAGTTGGAACAGGAGGCAATAAAGGGAAATATTGAGGAGGTCAGGGCATTGGCCACCGACCTGAGGGAGAATGAACAAAAGATAAACCACCATGGCAAGCGTGCCGATGCTATTGTAAAAGGAATGTTGCAACACAGCCGTACCAACACAGGTCAAAAAGAGCTTATTGATATCAATGCTTTGGCTGATGAATACCTGCGTTTAAGTTATCATGGCTGTCGTGCAAAGGACAAGTTTTTCAACACATCGTTCATTACCCGTTATGATGATTCGCTTAAAAAAATT
>JAYTMW010000305.1:0-11776 GCA_043728105.1 Saprospiraceae bacterium
TGAGTCTTCTCCTGCTTTAACTTCTGTTGAAAAACCGCATGATCCAAAGATTTTCAAGCCGATAGAAGAGCCCGTGAATGAAGTTGTGGCAGCAAAAAGCGAAAAATTCAAGGAAGGGCAAATCATGAAAATTGAGAAGTTGCAATTCACGCCCAACTCAACAGAAATAGAGAAAGAGTCGTATCCACAACTTGACCAAATTTATAACCTTTTGGTATCCAATCCGTCGCTTGTTGTTGAAATTGGTGGGCATACAAATTTGTTGATTGAGGAAAATATGGCAGACAATCTCTCCACGGAAAGGGCAAGAGCCGTTTATAGATACCTAACGGGAAAAGGTATTGATAGCTCACGTTTGGTCATTAAAGGCTACGGCAAAAGCAAGCCTCTTCTTAAAGAATCTCGACTGCAGCGCATAAAATTAATCAACGTGTGGAGATTAAAATTCTAAGTACGAACGGTTAGTTCTACTATGGCACTTCAAGCAAGTTATCTTAGAAAACAGACTAAACGGATTTAATTAATTTTTGAATAGAAAAATCTCTGATTTTTCTATTCAAAAATTAATTAAATCCAACACAAACCCTCTTCAAGCACGCCTTTTATGCGAAGCATAAAACAGTAAGTATAAAGGTCGAAATTGATTCTAAATACCTGAAAATCAATATCTTACATATTTTTTTTATTAAAAAATTGATAATTATTATTTTCCAAATTGATGATATAAACGCATTCAAACAAAAGGCATTTGCTTACGCAGCAAATGCCTTTGATGTTTTTTGCTACCTCGATAACAACGGTTATACTGAGGGGTTCATCGAGCCTGAGTTCGATTGCCTATTAGCGTTGGGTATAGAAAAAGAACTCGTTTTAGACATCGAAAAAGGGGCTTTTCAACACCTCAAAGACTTCCAAAACGAAAACCCGAATCAGTGGCTTTTTGGCTTTTTGACTTATGATTTGAAGAACGATGTAGAACGTTTGACCTCCGAAAATACTGACAATTTAGGTTTCCCATGCCTTCATTTTTTTAAGCCAAAATGGGTACTTAAAATCTCTAAAAAAACGGTTGAAATAGTCCAAAATACTGAGGGGTCTCTTCATGCAAATATTGAAGATTCAAAAACTATTAATACTTTATTTCAGAAAATAAATTCATTTAAAAATAAAGCAAAAACGACACAACTCATTGATTTTAAAATAAATACACGTTTTAAAAAAGAAGAATATATAGCAACCGTGGAGCAAATAAAAAGGCATATTCACGTAGGCGATATTTTTGAAATGAATTTTTGCCAAGAGTTTTTTATCGAAAATGCAGAACTAAACCCCTATGTACTTTTTCAAAAACTAAACAACATTGCCCAAGCACCTTTTACCGCTTTTTATAAACTAAAAGATAAATTTGCCCTATGCGCCTCGCCCGAAAGATATTTGAAAAAAGAAGGGCAAAACCTCACCTCGCAACCCATAAAAGGCACCTCAAAACGTGGAAATACTGAGGGGGTAGATGAAGACCTAAAAAACACGCTTTTCAACGACCCAAAAAACCGTTCAGAAAATGTAATGATAGTGGATTTAGTGCGCAACGATTTGGGTAAAATTTGCGAAGCGGGCTCCGTAAAAGTCTCCGAATTGTTTGGTATTTATAGCTTTCCAACGGTGCACCAAATGATTTCGACAGTGGTAGGAACGTTGCGTCCCGAGTTCGACAACACCGATACTTTGCGAGCCACTTTCCCAATGGGCAGCATGACCGGCGCACCAAAAGTGCGGGCTATGCAACTCATCGAAAACTACGAGCGTACCCGTCGTGGGCTTTATTCAGGCGCAATCGGCTACATCACACCCGAAGGCGATTTTGACTTTAATGTATTGATACGCAGTCTTTTATACAATCAACATAATCATTATTTATCTTTTCAAGTAGGCGGTGCAATAGTCTCTGATTCTGATGCGGAAAAAGAATATGAGGAATGTTTGGTGAAAATTCAAGGTATTTTGAGGGCATTGAATTGACGATTAAACGAGGTTCATAAAAGGACTAAATGGGTTGATTTAATTTTTGAGGTATAAAAAATCGAAGACTTTTATACTTCAAAAATTAAATCAACCCGAAAAAGAACTTCCAATGCACGCCTTTTGTGCGCAGCACAAAACAGTGTGTGAAAAGTGCCAAAGTAGAATTATCTTCACGAGATTAAAAACAATATTAGGTAACTAAATTTATCCAAAAACATGAAAAATCTCTTTTTCCTATTTGTAACAATCTTATGCGTAGGCACGCTTGCCTGCAATCAACCTACATCTCAATCAACCAAAACAGCCTCCACGATAAAGGCTGATGCGTTCAGAAACAAAGTTGGTATCCAACTTTACAGCCTCCGCAACCAACTCCAAAGCAACGTGGACAGCGCATTGCAATTCGTCAAAAGCCAAGGTATCACCGACGTAGAATTGGCAGGTTATTATGGCTTAACACCGCTTCAATTTAAAGCCAAATTAGAACAAAATGGTCTAAAAGCATCCTCCACGGGTGCAAGCATGAAAGAGCTAAAAGACAGTATCGAAAAAGTCATCACCGAAGCACAACTCTTTGGCTGTCAATATGTTATGTGCGCTTGGATTGACCACAAAGCCGACACAATCACCCTTGCGGAGATTCAAGAAGGCGTAAAAATATTCAACGAAGCTGGTAAAAAACTCAAAGCAAAAGGCATCCAATTTTGCTATCACCCACACGGTTTTGAGTTCATAAAAAATGGCGATAAAACATTATTCGATTATCTTTATGAGAACACAGATGCCGACGCTGTCAAGTTTGAAGAAGACATTTTATGGGCAACCCATGGTGGTCAAGATGCCGTGGCTTTCTTAGAAAAATATGGCGCACGCACCGTCTTAATGCACATAAAAGACTTGAATAAAAATGTAAAAACGCCTCAATACACAGGCAAAGAAGACGTTGAAAATGATGTCGTTTGGGGAACAGGGCAAGTGAATTTAAAGGCGGCATGTTTGAAGGCAGCGCAGATGAATGTAAAGCATTTTTTCCTTGAAGATGAGTCGTCAAGCGTTTTAAAACAGATACCACAAAGCCTGAAATACGGGGAAAGCTTTTAGTGCTACAATGGCACTTTACACACACTGTTTTATGCTGCGCATAAAAGGCGTGCTTGGGCGTTCTTTTTTTTGGATTGATTTAATTTTTGAATGGAAAAATTTTCAATTTTTCCATTCAAAAATTAAATCAATCCGTTTAGTCCTTTTTTTAGTACGCCTTTTATGCGCAGCATAAAACAGTCGGGGTAAAGTGCTAAAGTTAATCAACCCGAAAAAATTTTCCAATGCACGCCTTTGTACGCACTACAAAACAGTGTGTTTTAAGTGCCGAAGTAAATTAATATCTTATGTTTTTTAAGCTAAAATACTGAGGGGGTCACTTAAAAAAAGCGCATAACAAATTGGAAATTAATTCGTTATGTGCTTTTTTTTATTTTAAAAAAGAATAAAACTTATCCTTTTGAAGCCATTTTCAATTCGTTATTATCACAACGCATCCAAGTCGGCAAAGGCTCGCCACCTTCTTTAATCAACGACACTTGACCATTGTCTAAAGCTTTAAATTTCCATGTGTGAATCTTTCCACCTGCGCCCGCCGTTCCGCCAAATGAATAAATAAATTCAATTTCCCAGCCGCCTGTTACACGTTTTGCTTTAATGTCGTTTCCACCAAATTTTGGGACACCCAAATCTATCTGAACCACACCCGGAATATTATCAAATTGACCTGCCAAAGCTGCCATGTTAAGCGGCTCTTTTGAACGCAAAGTGATAGCATCTTGTGAGTCGTTCCATTGAACATGCTTTTCGATTGCCAAATCATATTGATCAAGCAATTGGTTCAATTCTTTATTCGTCGTTTCTGTTATGCCATTGCGCAAAGGAGCTGCCCAAGCTGCATCTTTTTTGAAAATAATGACGATGTGGTCAATTGACGGATTTGGAAATGTATGAATGTTGCAACGTGCAATAGATTTGCCCGTCTCGTCATTGATATAAATATTTGAAAGAGCCTTATGCAGACCCGTAATGTTTTCACGACTGATTGTTGCGGGTAGATAACGAGCATCTTCTCGCTCCATTTCCATCCGTAAAGCCATTCTCGCCGCATCCCGTTTGAACTGACGATCAATAGACGCAGGAACTGCACTTTTTGACCCCGCAGTGTTGGTGCGAACTGCCATTGGTTGAGCCTGAGCTGCCTTGGCGAAAATGATAGAAATGATAATTAAGATTACTGAGATTTTTCTCATTGCATAAAATTTTGGACGATGATTTTTGATATAAACACCCTTGTTATTCTTATACTACTAAATTGATACCAATTTTAAAATGAGAGCTATAATATCGTGACAGTCAAAAATGTATAAAAAGGAGTAAATGAACTTTTATTAATTTTTTGCAAGTACCCTAAAATTAAAAAATTAAATTTTTTATTATATTTAAAACTATGATTATCAGAGCATTGTAAATAATTATCAATTTTCGATTATTTAAAAAAGAGTTCAAAAAGCATAAAAAAAAAGTAAAAACGTGACTTGTGTCTATACCTCATTAAGACTACGTTTCTTAGTTAAAAAATAATTACGGTACGTTAAATTTTTCATAAAGTCGCTTCTAAATGAAGCACTTTCTAAAGATTATTTGTCTTAATAATGATAAAAATATCAACTTTACGTACCCCCTCAGTATTCTGTTGTTTTTTTGTCATTTAAAAGTGTTTAATATTATCTTTAGTGAAAATTTTAAAGAAGATACTATGAAAAATAGAATAAAAATCCTCTTCGTTGTCATGTTTTCGTTGACAACCCTTTTAGTTGAAGCGCAACAACAAAACGCTTCACCGGTTCGCTCCGACGCAAAAGTGAATTGGGCTAAGCCATTAGAAGAACCGAGCAATACGGATATTCAAAAAATAATTGCTACCGAGGCTTATGGTATTTATGCTTTGCGTTTGAAACAAGGCGGTACGTTAAGCAACCCTAATAACGTAAAAGCCATCGTCGAATACTACGATGCGAGCATGAAATTAGTGCGTCAGAAAGAGTTGAGCCTCGATTTCAAAGGCAAAAATCGGAGTTTCAAAGATGTGGTGATGCTTCAAGGCAAACTATGGCTTTTGAGCTATTTTTATAATGAAAAGCACGAAAAAACCTACCTTTTTGCGCAACGCATTGACAATCAGACCTTGACTTTGGATAAGGAATTGATAAAAATATCTGAACAAGACGAGACAAATAAAGAGCGTCAAGATGTGTTCAGCCACGCCATTTCACGTGACAGTTCCAAAATTGTTGTTTTCACCCAACAGCCTGGCGATAAGAAGCAAGAAGAATTTACCCTTGCCGTTTTTGACAGCGATTTCAACGATGTGTGGAGCAAAAAAGCCAAACTGCCTTACAACCGAAAAAGTTTTGATGTCGAGGAAACCCAAGTGGATAAAAACGGGAATGTTTACCTTCTTGGAGTCGTTTATACTGAGGGGTCAAACAGAACGGCTCGCCGTGGTAAAGCGAACTTTCAATATGACCTCGTAGCGTATATGCGTGATAGCACGCTTGATGTGCAGGAGTATAAAATCAATCTCAAAGATAAATTTATAACCGACCTTACGTTTAGGGTTGCAGACGATGCCGACCTTGTTTTCAGTGGTTTTTATTCAGAAAAAGGGGTTTCAACCATGAAAGGTACGTGCTTTTTTAAAATTAACCCCCGCTCGAAAGATATGACAAGCGTGAGCACCCGTGAGTTCGATTTCAATTTTTTGACTGAAAACTTGTCTCAACGCAATAAAGAAAAAGCCAAAGCTGCCTCTTTGAGCAATGATAAATCAAAAGAGGTAGAATTGCCCGCTTTCAATTTAGACAAACTCATTTTGCGTAGTGACGGTGGGGCGTTGTTGGTGGCAGAGCAATATTTTATTGAAGAACAATATCAAAACAATCGCTACAATCCTTATGGTTACAGCACTTGGGGTGGTGGTTGGTACGATCCTTATTACGACCCGTGGTCTTATCGGAATAATTTGAATCGTCAAAGGGATATTTATTACAATTATAATGACATAATTGTCGTAAACATTCGCCCCGATGGTGAAATTGCTTGGTCGGCCCGCATTCCCAAAAGTCAAATGACTCGTAACGACGGCGGGATTTATTCATCCTATGCCATGAGCATTGTTGCCGATAAATTGTATTTTATTTACAACGAAGACTCTCGTAATCTTGACCCAAATCGTAAGAAAGTGTATTCAGAAAGCCCCGACAAAACCTCGGTGGTTGTGTTGGCAGAAGTGAATCGAGACGGTCAAGTAAAACGTGCGCCGCTTTTCTTAAACAAAGAAGAAGGCATTGTGACTCGTCCGAAAATATGTCGTCAAATAGGTCGAAAAGAAATGGCTATATATGGTGAAAGTGGACGAACCTATCGCTTTGGCTCACTTACTTTTGATTAAAGCTTATGTAATTACTCACTGTTTTGTGCTTCGCACAAAAGGCGTACTTGGAAGTTTCTTTATCTGGGTTGAATTAATTTTTTCAGATAGAAATTTTGAAAAAATTTCTATCTGAAAAAATTAATTCAACCCATTTAGCTCCTTTTTTAGCACGCCTTTTATCGAAGATAAAACAGTGAGTAAATACATCAAATGGGAATTATACACCAGTTTATACATAAAAATTTGCCTAAATACTGAGGGGGTAATAAGCCAATACATATAGCTTTAAAAATTATTTAAGCTGTATGTATTGGCTTTTTTTGTTACATTTGCAGTCGCTAATCATGTATGTATTGTGTTTGTAAGAAAAAAACAAATTAGATTTTGCTTTGAAAAAAAAAATTTCTACCTTGTAACTTCGCCATAAAGCATTTTAAATTTTGTATTAAGAAAAATATTTATTTCAATATAGATAAAAGATATAGACCATGTTCGGAAGTAAAAAAACAGAAACCACGCCAAACACCACTCTCGCTGCAAAAACAACCACGAGTGACGCAACAAATGCACTTAATAGTTTGGTGAAAGGCACAACTGTTGAAGGCTCAATTTACTCTGAAAGTGACATCCGAGTTGACGGCACTATCAAAGGGAATTTGACCTGCAAAGCAAAGGTAATTGTAGGCCCAACGGGTTTAATTGACGGCGAGGTAAAATGCCAAAATGCCATGATTGAGGGCAAGATGTTTGGCAAATTGCGTGTAACTGAATTGTTAAGCGTGAAAGAAACGGCTGAAATCGTGGGCGATGTCGTAACGGGCAAACTCTTGGTTCAACCGGGCGCAGTCTTCAATGTCACATGTAACATGAAGGATGTTGCCGACAACAATGGTCATTCTAAACAACCTAAAAAAGAGGTAGAAATTAGTGTCAACGGAAAAAACTAATCCAAAACCCGAACGCCCATCCGAAAAGTCAAATGCCTTACTTCGTTTCTCTGATTTAGGTTTTCGGATGGCCGTTATGATCGGAGCGGGCGCATATATTGGTCATTGGTTAGACCAAAAAATGGCTCTTGCTACGCCTGTGTTTTCCATTGTTTTGAGCCTTTTGGCAATCGGTGGTGCCATGTATATGGTTATTCAAACCGTTAGTAAAAAATAAATCAAGTATTAAAAAATCAACGATAAATTTAAAACCAACTTAAAAAACAGAGTGGCATGTCATCTAAAAACTTTTACAAACTTTTAGGCTCGGTGTCGCTCTTGACCATCGGAATTCTTTTCTTGTTCTCCCAATTTTTTCCCGTACTAAAATCATATTCAGACTTAGGCTGGCTTAGTTTTATACTGTTTTTCACCATCACCATAATGATGTTTTTTCTTGGTCAAAGAGCCATTGATAGCCCAAGCAAAATGATGTTTTCAAATGTCAGTATGGCTTTTCTCTTGTTGAAAATGTTGTTGAGCATTATGATTTTAGTGCTGTATAAAAAATTAGCCCATCCCGCTTCAAATACTTTTATCGTTCCATTCTTCATCGTCTATTTTATCTTCACTATTTTTGAGACCTATTTGATGCTTAAACTTACTCGTAAGTAAGTTTAAGAAATAATTCTAATTTGGCAAAGCACACTATAAAAGGACTAAACGGTTTGAGTAAAATTTTGAAGTAGAAAAATCGAAGATTTTTCTACTTCAAAATTTTGCTCAAACCCAAAAAACACACCTAAAGAACGCCTTTTGTGCGCAGCACAAAACAGTGTGTATAAAGTGCCATAGTAGAATCAAACAGGTAGAATCAAACAGGTAGAATTAGATAATCAACGTTCCATATTCGTATGCAACTAATTGATTATCACACACTTACATCACATCATCCACCATCCATTATAATTTATCCATTAATTATGAATCATCCAGCAACCCTAAGTTTTTGGGAAAGAGAAAGTTTTTTCAAAGGCATTGACGTTGCAATAATCGGTTGCGGCATCGTCGGTTTGAATGCTGCCATTCGCTTGAAAGAAATTGACCCAACAATATCCGTTGCCATTTTCGAGCGTGGCGCATTGCCCGAAGGCGCAAGCACCCGCAATGCAGGCTTCGCCTGTTTTGGCAGCCTTACAGAACTTTTGGATGATTTAAAAAACACCTCCGAGGACGAAGTTTTTGCTTTAATCGAACGCCGTTATCGTGGGCTTTTGCGCTTACGTGAGCGAGTGGGTGACGAAGCAATGGACTATGAAGAGCATGGCGGTTATGAAATTTTTAAAAATACTGAGGGGGTCATCTCGGAGGAGTGTTCAGACAGTATGAGCTATTTCAATAAGCATTTAAAATCCATTATAAAACGAGACAATGTTTATATAAAAGCGGAACAGAATTTTGGTTTTGCCCAAGTTCATCCTACCTTAATCCACAACACGGCAGAAGGACAAATCAACACGGGCAAAATGATGCAGCGGCTTATTGCTTTAGCAAAACAACATAACATCTTGATTTTCAATGGTTTAAAAATAGAAAAGATAAACGATACGATCGATTTAACAAGCCAATGGCACGAAGGATGTGTTCTGACAACCGAAGAAGGTTGGGAAATTTCGGCTAAAAAAGTGTTGGTAGCCACCAATGGTTTTGCCCGCCGCTTGATGCCAGAGCTTGACGTTACGCCCGCCCGCAATCAAGTTTTGATAACCAAACCCATCAAAAATCTAAACATAAAAGGTTGTTTTCATTACGACAAAGGTTACTATTATTTCCGAAATGTGGGCAACCGAATTTTATTGGGCGGTGGTCGAAATTTAGATTTTCAAGGTGAGCAAACGGATGATTTTAATACGACACAAAACATTCAAAAGGCGTTAAAAAATTTATTGAATGAAGTTATATTACCTCATGAAAAAGCAGAAATTGACATGTGGTGGAGCGGTATTTTAGGCATTGGCAAAATTAAAAAACCGATTATTAAACACGTTTCGCCCAATGTTGTGGTAGCGGTGCGCATGGGTGGTATGGGTGTTGCCATAGGTAGTTTGGTAGGCGAGGAAGCGGCGGATTTGCTGATGGGGTAAAGGCCTCTCAGTATTTTTTACAAAAAAGCCCTTTCTCGACGCATCGAGAAAGGGCTGTATTTTTCAGATTAATCAGAATCGAATTATGCTTCTGCTGTTTCCGTAGTTTCTGCTGTTGCAACAGGTGCGGCAGCCGCTTCAGCTGAAACGATTTCAACGTTAACTTGTGCTGAAACTTGTTTGTGTAAAACAACAGATGCAACGTGTGTACCCAATTCTTTGATTGGCTCACAAACCACTCTTTTGCGTTCAAGTTCAACGCCCAATTGTTCTTTAATGGCTGCTGCAATTTGAACATTGTCAACAGAACCGAACAATTTGCCAGATGACCCTGCTTTTGTAACGATTTTAACCGTTTTGCCTTCCAATTTTTCAGCAATTGCACGGTAATCACCCAATTTTGTGGACTCTTTTTTGTCCATAGCACGGATGATTGAGGCATATTTGCGACGGTTGCTATCATTAGCTACCAACGCCAAGCCTTTGGGGATGAGGAAATTACGACCGTAACCGTCTTTTACCTTTACAGTTTCGTACTGCTCACCCACTTTTTCAACATCTTTTAATAATATAATATCCATTATGTGAATTCAATTGAAAATTAATAATTAAAGAAGTATTTAGTATTTAGTAGTGAGTATTTAGTATTCTAATTAATGCCATTTTGAGGTGGTCTCAATACTTGATACTAATATCTCAATACTCACTCAATACTATTTCATTAAGTCGGCCAAGAATGGCAACATACCCAAGTGACGTGCACGCTTTACGGCAGTTGACACTTTGCGTTGGTACTTTAAAGAGTTACCTGTGATACGGCGAGGTAATAATTTACCTTGCTCGTTGATGAATTGGAGCAAAAAGTCAGGATCTTTGTAATCAACATACTTGATACCATACTTAATGAAACGGCAATATTTTTTGCGTTGCGATCCAATGTTAGGGTTACTCAAAAACTTAATATCGTCTTTGCTGGTAGCCATTTTTTTAATTTTTTAAAACGTTAAAAATTTTGGATTTGCTTAATTTTGATTGTCTAAATAATTGAAAATCAATGATTTAGAGAAATCAATCAGAAAAAACAGTTGTAATTATGCTTCTGATGCTTCCTCAGCTTCTTCTTCATCCGTTTTTTTCTTAATGACAGCTTCACGGTTTTTCTTACCGATTTTTCCATCACGTCTGTCTTGATTGTATTTTACACCAAATTTGTCAAGCGCAACGGTTAAGAAACGCAAGATTTTTTCATCACGGCGCAATGTCAATTCCATCTTGTCGATGATAGTACCATTTTCACCTGCAAATTCAACGCAGAAATACATTCCAGAATGGCGTTTTTTGATTTCATAAGCCAACTGTTGCAAACCAATTTCATTGATATGCACGATTTGATAACCTGCTGCGGCAAGCATATCGGCATATTTTTGAGCTGTCGCTTTTACTTCATCGCTCGACAGAACGGGATCCACGATGAAGGTAACTTCGTAATGACGCATATTCGAAGTGATTTAAGTTTAAAAATTAATTAAAAAATAAATAATTATACATTTTTCTTTAAAAATGCCCGCAAAATTACGATTTTTTCTTGCAACGACAAACTCTTTCTTGATTTTTTAATAAAAAAACAAGAAACGGACAAAATAATACAATCAAATACGCTATGAAACATGAGAAACGTCAGTGTTCCTAATTTTTAAAAGTTATGTGTAAAAACAAAATCAAACCCAAGGCAGTAATTTCCGCCTTGTGTTTTGAAACACGGTGTAGCGGCGGTTTTAACCGCCGAATGTCACGTAAAGCATTGATAATCAATACATTCGATAAATAAATTCGCCGCTGCAGGAGGTCGAAAACCGTCGAAATGCCAAAGCTGTTATTGCTGCCTTTGTGTTTATTATAATTAATTTTGTCTTCTCACTTAACCATATTTAAATTAGTACAAAAAAAGACGCACCGTATTGGCTCGTCTTTTTTTAACTATCGCAATTTTTTTTTCTTAAAGTTTACACCCCCTCAGTATTTTCCGCTTCTTCAATCCCAAAATGCTTACGAGCATCTTTATTCGGGTCATAATTCTTGAAAAGGCTTATTTTCATCCGCTCCGCTATCAAAAGCATGGCGGGAACGAGTATCAAAGTCAAAAGGGTAGCGAAGGTCAAACCAAAAATGATGGTCCAACTGAGGGGGCCGAAAAATGCCACATTGTC
>JAYTMW010000306.1:0-2240 GCA_043728105.1 Saprospiraceae bacterium
GTATCTGATGATGTTGCAATAAACTCAAAATGTTGTTGGGCACTGTCAAAAACCATCGTATAAACGGGTGATTTGAGCATATTGGCTTCATAATTCATCCTCAAAGCATGATGAATATTGTAATAATCGGTATCCTGCGTGTTGAAAAGAATAGCATCTTGAAGCTGATAGCGCTGAGTCAATTGGTGGTGTAAATCACCATTAATTTGCAGTGCTAAAGAATTAACAATGCCTTCCAAGCGCAACAATGCACTTTTTTCAGATAGGTCTGATTGCCGATAATATGTCCAAATGGTAAAATAGGCAGACACTAAGAAATAACCCACCAACACAAGCCATAAAATGCGGTTATTCGGGTTTTTATATAATTTTAAAAAATTCATCACATGTATTAAGAAAATATGCCTTTTATAAAATTGTTATGAAACAGTAAATTGTGTAAAATATCATAAATTTTATCATAAAAATATCACAACAACATTAAAGTTGTATTTTTTAGTTAAAATCGCTTGGAAAATGCCTTTAATGTTAAAGGATTTGTTGTTTCAAATAATTTGCATTATTTTTGAAATGTAAAACTTAATTTTTTAAAACTTTTAAATAAAATCCATCCGTCATGAAAAAAATCTTTTTGATGTTTGCGTTCGCCAGCTTCACAGCATTGGCAGCCAGCGCACAGACAGAACCAACGGCAGCTACTACAAACAAAGCGCCTCAAAAGAAAGAGCAATGCTCAGCAATGGCTAAAGCTTCTTGCACAGCAGAAGAAAAAGCAGCTTGTGCTCAAACAGCTAAAGCTTGCTGCGAAAAAGGTACTAAAGCATCTACTTCTATGGCTGCAAAAACTGATAAAGCACCCGTGAAAAAAGTAGCAGCTACTAACAAGTGATACCTGTCTTATTGAAAAAAAAATGCTTTTCTGATTGATTTCAGGAAAGCATTTTTTTTTGAAACTTCTAAAAATTAATTGACTTTTTAACCATAAAAGCTTCGATATACTGAGGGGGGTAAGTTTTAAATTTAAATTAACATTTATATTTTTAAATTAATACATACAGGAAAATATTACTGATATTTTAAAAATAATTTTATAAATCAATGATAATCAATATTTTTGGTATGATTATTATTTTTATTTGAATAATAAAATAATGTGTTATTGCAATCATTTCGTTAAAATATTCTTAAAGTCAAGAAGGGTGTCTTGATACTATAAATTTTATTGTGTAACTTGCGGAATAAAATTTTTCCGAAAACCATATATTGATCTTCTCAAACTTATAGCTTATGAAAAAAAATATACTCGCTTGTTTAATTTGTTTACTAACCTTAGGTGCTTTTGCACAAGCCGAAAAAAAACTTGATTGGAATACCCCAACTGCTTCTGTATTCCCGAATCCAGCTACTGAATACATCACAGTGACGAATGACGACGCCGTTAGAAATATTTACGTTTTTAATTTAGTCGGTCGTAAAATAAAGACTTTTGATGTAACAAAGGGTGAGCGGTATGAAATTGGTGATTTACCAAATGGTTTATACGTCATTCAATTAATCGGTAAAACGAATAAAGTATTGACAACTCAGAGATTGACTAAAAAATCTTAATGATATACTTTCAATTGGCAATAAAAAAAAGGCTTCATCTCGGATGAAGCCTTTTTTTTATTTCAAACAAACTGTTTTATTTAAATGCCCGCCGCTTCTGCTTTTTCTAAATCCGCCGTAAATGAAGCCGAATTATATTCCCGATTCAACCGAGCGATATTATCAATACTGATTTCTTTTGGACATTCTGCTTCACAAGCACCTATATTCGAACACATGCCAAAGCCTTCAATATCGTGTTGAGCCACCATAGATTGTACCCGACGAGCCGCTTCCGGACGACCTTGTGGCAATAAAGATAAATGCGATACCTTAGCACCTGTGAAAAGCATAGCCGAACCATTCGGACAAGCGGCTACACACGCACCACAACCAATACAAGTTGCCGCATCAAATGCCTTAGATGCCAACTCTTTACCGACTGGAATCGCATTGCCATCTTGTGCTTGACCTGTACCGACTGAAATATAGCCACCAGCTTGAATAATACGGTCAAATGAAGAGCGATCAACCACCAAATCTTTAATAACTGGGAATGACTTTGCTCTGTATGGCTCTACGACGATGGTATCGCCATCTTTGTACTCGCGCATGTGGAGTTGGCAAGTCGTGGTCGCTTTCCAAGGTCCATG